>DGGS01000167.1 GCA_002392325.1 Bacteroidales bacterium UBA3868 | reverse complement strand
GGTGGAAAACTTCCCCGGCTATCCGGAGGGGTCGTCCGGCCCCGTCATCATGGACGATATCCGGCAGCAGGCCTTGCGCGTGGGCACGGAGATGCGCACGGGCATGGTCACCAGCGTGGATTTTTCCCAACGCCCTTTCCGCTGCATCGTGGACAACCAGGACGAGATTATGGCCGATGCGGTCATCGTGGCCACCGGAGCCAACGCCCGCTGGCTCGGACTGCCGAGCGAGCAGAAGTTCCGCGGCTTTGGCGTGTCCACCTGTGCCACTTGCGACGGCAACTTCTTCCGCAACAAGACCACTGTGGTCATTGGCGGCGGCGACACCGCGCTGGAAGACGCACTCTATCTGTCGAAACTCTGCACCAAAGTCTATATCGTGCACCGGAGAGACCAGTTCCGAGGCACAAAAGCACTTCAGAACCAAGTGCTTAACACACCCAACATTGAAGTTGTGTGGAACACCGTGCCCGTGGACATCGTGGGCGAGCAACAAGGATTCATCAAGAAGGTGACCGGCTTGCAGGTGAAGAATGTGCAGACCGGCGAAGAACAAACCCTGGAAGTGAACGGTGTATTCGAGGCCATCGGCGTGACCCCCGTATCCGACCTATTCAAAGGGCAACTCGACATGAACGAGCAGGGATACATCCTCACTCAGCCGGGCACGTGCCGCACCAATGTGGAAGGTGTGTTCGCCGCCGGCGATGTGCAAGACCCCAACTACCGCCAAGCTATTGTTGCCGCCGGTTCCGGCGCCATCGCAGGCATTGAGGCCTCGAGATTTTTGATGGAGCAATGATGATTTACCAACTTTACCTATTCTCATGAAAGAAGAAAAAGAACAACAAGATATCCTGAAAGACATCACCAACGACGAATACAAATACGGTTTCGTGTCTGATATTGATGTGGAAGAGTTTCCCAAAGGCATCAACGAGGACATCGTGCGCATGATTTCCGCACGCAAGAACGAACCCGAATGGCTACTGGAGTTCCGCCTCAAGGCATACCGCCATTGGACCACCTTGAAAGAGCCCGAATGGGGTCATCTAAACTTCAAAAGACCTGATTATCAAGACATAACATATCTCGCCATACCCAAAAAGAAAAAACAGCTTGCCAGCATGGACGAGGTGGATCCCGAACTGGTGGACACCTTCAACAAACTGGGCATCTCGCTGGAAGAGCAGAAAGTGCTGGCCGGCGTGGCCGTAGATGCCGTCATGGACTCCGTTTCCGTGAAGACCACCTTTTCGGAAACGCTGAAAAAGGAGGGCATCATCTTCTGTTCCTTCGGCGAGGCCATCCAGCAATACCCCGACCTGGTGCGCCAGTACATCGGCTCCGTGGTGCCCTACACCGACAACTTCTACGCCGCCCTGAACTCCGCCGTGTTCAGCGAGGGTTCCTTCTGCTACATTCCCAAGGGTGTGCGCTGCCCCATCGAGCTTTCGACCTACTTCCGCATCAACGCGGCCAAGACGGGACAGTTTGAGCGCACGCTCCTCATCGCCGACGAAGGCGCGTATGTGAGCTACATGGAAGGTTGCACCGCCCCGCAGCGCGACGAGAACCAGTTGCATGCCGCTGTGGTGGAACTGATCGCGATGAAAGACGCGGAAATCAAATACTCGACCGTGCAGAACTGGTACCCCGGCGACAAGGACGGCAACGGCGGCATCTACAACCTCGTCACCAAGCGCGGACTCTGCAAGGGCGCCAACTCCAAGATTTCCTGGACACAAGTGGAAACCGGCTCGGCCATCACCTGGAAATATCCGGGTTGCGTGCTCAAGGGCGACAATTCGGTGGGCGAGTTCTATTCCGTGGCCGTCACCAACAACTACCAGCAGGCCGACACGGGCACCAAGATGATCCATCTGGGGCGCAACACCCGCAGTCTGATTGTCTCCAAGGGCATCTCAGCCGGTCACAGCCAGAACAGTTACCGCGGACTGGTGAAGGTGAACAAGAACGCCGAAAACGCGCACAACTTCTCGCAATGCGACTCGCTGCTGATGGGCGACAAGTGCGGCGCCCACACCTGGCCCGACATCCAGTGCGCCAACTCATCGTCCATTCTGGAGCACGAGGCCACCACCTCCAAGATCTCCGACGACCAGCTCTTCTACTGCCAACAGCGCGGCATCGACAAGGAAAGCGCCATCAGCTTGATTGTGAACGGCTACGCCAAGGATGTGCTCAGTAAGCTGCCTATGGAGTTCGCCGTGGAAGCCCAGAAACTGCTCAGCATCAGTCTGGCGGGAAGCGTTGGATAGAAGGAAATAGGTAAAGTTGGTACATGAGGTACATGAGGTACATGAGGTAAAGTAGGTTATTTGATCTTTAAACATTGAACTTGAGCTTTTGGCATACCGGCACTGTCATTCATGGCTATGGGAACGGGCAAAAATTCGGTTTCCCCACCGCCAACCTGTTGCCCGACTCACCGGTCGGACTTGAGAAAGGCGTGTATGCGGTGCGTGTTCGGGTTGACGGTAAATGCCACAAAGGGATGCTCTATGTGGGCACGCGCCCGACACTCAAGTTGGACACGCTCACCTTTGAGATTCACATCTTCAATTTCAGGAGAAAGATTTACCATGAGCGCATCGCATTCTCCATTGTCGCCAAGATCCGGGATGAGAAACGGTTTCAAAGCACCGAAGAGCTCGTGCGCGCGATAGAGGCGGACAGCGCAGCCATTCGTGGGCTGTTGCGTGCGCCGGAGCACGCACTTGCCAAAACATCTCATCTCCAGTCTATTATGACCATTATCGGGCAAGCGAAAGCCAGAATGGGCGCCCAACACATCGACCAATGGCAGGATGGCTATCCGAACGAGGAATCCATCATCACGGACATAAACAAAAAACAAGGGCATGTCTTCGTAAAAGACCACCAGGTGGTAGCTTACGCTGCAATCGTTCACGGCAAAGATCCGTACTACGAAAACATTGACGGACAATGGCTTACCAACGACAATTACATCACCGTCCACCGCATAGCCATACATAACGACTTCCTGCATCGCGGATATGCGGACCACATCATACGCTACGCGGAAAAGTATGCCAAAAAGCAGGGCATCCCTTCGTTCCGCATCGACACACACCACGACAACCTCTTCATGCGGAATCTCATCCGCAACAACGGATTCACCTATTGCGGCATCGTGCAAGTGCGCGACGGGGAGCGATTGGCGTATGAAAAACCACTGTTATAGACACAAGCACCCGAATCAGGACCATGCGAAAAATCATAGCCACACTCGTTTTCATAACCTTTTGCACCATAACCATGGCGCAGAAAACACCTCTGGCATATTATGACAGTTTGGATAATGGCAAAACATACACCTCGCTTCAAGAAGCGTTGAAAGAGCCTCAAAATGTTTATCGGCTGAAACTCACCAAACTGGACAACCGCGATTCATTGCCCGAAGAATTGTTTTCACTGACCGAACTCAGGGAACTTACCGTGAAAGGATGCAAATTATGTGTACTAAACCAGAATATAGACAAATTGGCCAAACTCGAATCGTTGAATCTGGACAAAAACAAACTGGTAAGATTGCCTGAAACGATCGGCAATTTACAAAAAATGAAATTCTTGTGTGTCAGCCGGAACCTTATGGAAACATTCCCGGAATCCATCTCGAAGATGACCGGACTCACCTATATTGACGCATGGGACAATCCCCTTTATATTTTACCCGAAAGTATAAAATCACTACAAAAAACGCTCAAAACATTGGATTTAAGGCAAATTCCGCTCACAAAATCGGAATTTAAAGCCATGCAAGAGCTGCTTCCCTTCACAGAAATCTTATTTACCGATATCTGCGAATGCGAAAACCGCAGAGACCACAACTAATCTGAATTGTTGATAACTTTTTCATCCAAATCACTCGGATTATAATTTTTAATACAATCCAAGTAAGTTATTTTTATATATTTGCAGCGTTTTAATTTAATCGCTTTTAAAGATGAAGACCAAGTACATCGACCTGATCCAGCAAACCTACGAATTTCCGCAGGAAGAGTTTAATGTGGAAGACAACGAACTGTTATTCAATGATGTGCCCCTCATGGACATCATCAAACAGTACGGAACACCGTTGAAAATCACCTATCTGCCCAAGATTTCCGAGAACATTCAGAAAGCTAAAAGGTGGTTCAATGTGGCTATCGCCAAGTCCGATTACAAGAGTTCGTACCACTATTGCTATTGCACCAAAAGCAATCACTTTGAATTTGTCTTATCCGAAGTGCTGAAAAACGATGTGCACTTGGAGACATCATCGGCATTTGATCTGAATCTGATTGAAACGCTTTACGAGAGCGGCCAATTCCAGAAAGACAACTATATTATATGTAATGGTTTCAAGAAACAGCCCTACATTGACAATATTTCCATGATGTTGGAGAAGGGATTTGTGAACACCATGCCCGTACTGGACAGCAAGAAAGAATTTGATCTGCTTGACAAAAACATCCAGACCAAATGCAAAGTCGGCATCCGCATCGCTTCGGAAGAAGAGCCGCGCTTTGAATTCTACACCTCCCGATTGGGCATCCGTTATAATGACATCATTCCCTTTTATCAAGAGAAAATCAAAAACAACCCCAAGTTTGAGTTGAAGATGCTCCATTTTTTCATCAACACGGGCATTCAGGACACCGCTTACTATTGGAACGAGCTTACCAAGTGCGTCAATATCTATTGCGAGCTCAAAAAAATATCACCCGAACTCGATTCTTTGAACATTGGCGGTGGATTCCCCATCAAAAATTCGCTCTCGTTTGATTACGATTACGAATACATGGCGGAAGAGATCGTGTCACAGATCAAAACCATCTGCAACCGAGAAGGTGTGGAGGAGCCTGACATTTTCACCGAGTTCGGATCCTACACCGTGGGCGAAGCCAGCGCGGTGCTTTTCTCTGTTCTGCAGCAGAAGCGCCAAAACGACCGCGAGTTGTGGAACATGATCGACAGTTCCTTCATGACTACCCTACCCGACACTTGGGCTATCAACCAGCAGTTCATCATCCTGGCCATCAACAACTGGGACAAGGCCTACGAGCGTGTGTTCCTGGGCGGGCTCACCTGCGACAGCCACGACTACTACAATTCCGAATCGCACCTCAACGCCGTGTTCCTCCCGCAAATCAACTCCGAGAACTACCCTCAAAGCGACAGTCCGGAAGACATCCAGTACATCGGACTCTTCAACACGGGGGCCTACCAAGACGCGCTTGGCGGATACGGCGGCATACAGCATTGCATGACTCCCGCTCCGAAACACATCATCATTTACCGCGACGAAGAGGACGAAATCTGCACCAAACTGTTCGCTAAAGAGCAGAGTTACAAGTCGATGCTGAAAATTTTGGGTTATTAGTCCGCACATCGAAAAATTTCCTATTTTTGCAGCGGGTAAGTCTTGTACGATCTGCTCCCTTCTAACTCCCCCAGGGTAGGAATACAGCAAGGGTACGTCGGTTGTAGCGATGCGATACAAGTAGCTTACCCTTCTTTTTTTTGGGTGAATGGTGAACGGTGAACGGTGAACGGTGAACGGTAAACGGTAAACGGTAAACGGTGAACCTTGAACCTTGTACCTTGTACCTTGAACCTTGTACCCTGTACCTTTTGAATCACGATAATCATCGACTATGTTGTTGAAAATATATCCGGAAAATCCGAGCCAGAGGGCGATTGACCAGGTGGTGAAATGCCTCCAGGACGGGGGTATCATCATCTACCCCACCGATACTATATATGGTATCGGATGCGACATCTTCAAACCCAAAAGCGTGGAACGGATCACGGAAATATTGGGCGACAAGAAGAAGAAAAACGCCATGACCTTCATCTGTTCCGACCTGAGCAACCTCTCCGACTACACAAAACCCATCCCCAACAACATCTTCAAAGCGATGAAAAAAGGGCTGCCCGGCCCGTTCACTTTCATCCTGGAGGCCAATAACAATGTGCCCAAACTGCTGCAGAGCAACAAGAAGACCGTCGGCATCCGCGTGCCCGACAACAACATCATCCGCGAGATTGTGCGCCAATTGGGGCACCCTATCCTCTCCACCTCTGTGAAAGACGACGATGAAGTTATTGAGTACACCACCGATCCCGAACTTATCCACGAGAAGTACGACCGTATGGTGGACATCGTCATCGACGGCGGC
>DGGS01000219.1 GCA_002392325.1 Bacteroidales bacterium UBA3868 | reverse complement strand
TTATGGGCAAGATGCGCAAACCGGAGGTGAAATCCATTATGGGCATTCCTCCTGCCATCGCTATCCAACAGCGGACCATGTCGCACAATCCGCGCTCAACCGTGGGGACCGTGACCGAGATCTATGAGTATCTGAAACTGCTTTTCGCCCATATCGGCCATACATATTCGCCTGTGAGCGGCAAGGAGGTGCGCCGCGACCATGTGGTGGATGTGATCCATTATGTGGAGAAGATACCCGAGGGGAAACGCGTATATCTGCTGGCCCCCGTGGTAATCCCTTCCGGAAGAACACTGAAAGAACAACTGGCCATATTGAAACAACAGGGATTCAGCAGGGTGGTGTACAACCGGAAACTTGCTGAAATAGACGATTTTCTGAATGGGAAGAAGGCCAACCGCGCCTCTGAGATGTTTGTCCTCATCGACCGTTTTAAGTCGGAAAACATAACCGCCAATATCGCCCGACTGACCGATTCCATCCAAGTGGCCTTTTCGGAAGGAAAAGGCGTGTGCGTAGTGCATACCGAAGGGGAATCCTCGGTGATGCAGAAAACCTTCAGCAATCTGTTTGCCATGGATGGCATTTCATTCGAGGAACCTTCCGTGAATCTTTTCAGTTTTAACAACCCGTATGGGGCATGTAAGATGTGCTCCGGAACCGGCGTGGTTGAAGGTGTGGACGCTGATCTTGTTTTCCCCGACCGTTCTCTCTCTGTGGCCGAAGATGCCGTGGCATGCTGGCATGGGGATGTGCTGAGTGAATGGAAGACTTACTTTATGAAACAGGCCTCCAAATTGGATTTTCCTGTTCATAGGGCAATTGACGACCTTACCGAGGATGAGTTCAATCTGCTGTGGTATGGCGATAAGAAACATAAAGTGGAGGGCATAACCCAGTTTTTCGAGTATGTGGCTTCCCGTACTTATAAGATACAGTACCGAGTGCTCCAGAGCCGTTATCGTGGAAGGGAGATATGCCCCGAATGCCATGGAGCCCGTCTGAGAAAAGAGGCACAATATGTGAAGGTGAATGGGAAGACGATCATGGAGTTGCTTCACATGCCGGTGTCACAATTGAAAAACTATTTCGAGCATTTTAAATACGGCTCCGCCAGCGAGCGGGAAGTCGCTCAGAAAATTGTGGAGGAACTCACCAACCGGGTTACTTTGCTGAATGATGTGGGGTTAGGATACCTTACTCTTGATCGTACCGCCGGCACGCTTTCGGGCGGTGAGACG
This sequence comes from Bacteroidales bacterium UBA3868, assembly GCA_002392325.1. Taxonomy (GTDB): domain Bacteria; phylum Bacteroidota; class Bacteroidia; order Bacteroidales; family WCHB1-69; genus F23-D06. The sequence goes on along the minus strand of DGGS01000219.1, from coordinate 10,646 downwards.
CAGCGTATCAATCTGGCCACATCCCTGGGAAGCAGTTTGGTGGGCTCGCTCTATATTCTCGACGAACCTAGCATCGGCCTTCACCCTCGGGATACGGAAAACCTGATTCGGGTGCTGAAACGCCTGCGTGACATTGGGAATACAGTGGTGATCGTGGAACATGATGAATCCATAATCCGTGCGGCGGATTATATTATTGATATCGGACCGCGTGCCGGACAGTTCGGAGGCGAAGTGGTGTTTAGCGGCACCTTTGATCAGCTGATGAAGAAAACAGACGACCTTACCGCGGATTATCTGCGCGGTATGGAAGGCGGTTATCCCGAAGACATTTGCCGCTCCATTCCAGTGCCCACACATCGTCGCCGCTGGCGCAATTATATTGAAATCATAGGCGCGAAAGCCAATAACCTGAAGAATATTGATGTTAAGATTCCACTGCAGTGCTTTACCGCCATCACGGGCGTGAGCGGTTCGGGAAAGAGTACCTTGGTGAATAACATACTCTATCTGGGACTTTTGCGACTGCTGGACAAGTCGGGCGACAAGCCAGGATCATTCTCCCGTATCGACGCTGATCTGACCAAAGTGAACGAGGTGGTTCTGGTGGACCAAACCCCGATAGGGCGCTCCACACGCTCCAATCCGGTGACCTATGTTAAGGCGTACGACTATATCCGCGAACTGTTCGCTTCGCAACCGCTGTCGAAACAACGCAACTATAAACCCAGTTTCTTCTCGTTTAATGTGGCTGGTGGCCGTTGCGAAGAGTGCGAAGGTGAGGGCGTGATACATATTAACATGCAGTTTATGGCTGATGTGGAATTGGTATGTCCCTCCTGCGGCGGCAGCCGTTTCCGTGAAGAGGCGCTGGATGTGAAAGTGAAAGACAAAACCATTACCGATATTCTGAGCATGACCATCGACCAGGCGATTGACTTCTTCCGTTCACTGCCGGTTACCGACACGACTAAAAACATACTCAAACGCCTCGCGCCACTGCAGGATGTGGGTTTGGGATACCTGGTTATGGGTCAGAATTCCTCCACATTGTCCGGTGGCGAGGCTCAGCGCGTGAAACTGGCTTATTTCCTCTCCCTTGAGGATGACCAGCAATACAAACTTTTCCTCTTTGATGAACCTACTACGGGTCTGCATTTCCACGATATCAATAAATTGTACAAAGCGTTTAATCGGTTGATCGAACGCAACAATTCTGTAGTGGTGATTGAGCACAACCTGGAATTGATAAAATGTGCCGATTGGATTATTGATATGGGACCGGAAGGAGGCGATGAGGGTGGCCGTATTGTTTTTGAGGGAACTCCCGAGAAACTGATTGAACGCAAACGCTCACATACGGCCCAGGTGCTGTATCATACATTGGTCAGATAAGACATAGTTGCGTGTCCTTTATTCCTGTTTTTTGGGGTATATACTGAAAGACCGGTGAAAGAGTGGCGGATTCCAAAAAATAGTGTATATTTGCCCTTCCCCGCCAAAGGGGTGTTTTTATTTTTTAAAATATTGGTAATTAATAACATAAGTATGAAAAAGTATATCGTCTTCACGATGTGTGTGGCAATCTTTTTTGTCATTTTTACAAGTTCAAAACCTATGGCAACTAAAGCGAAACCTAAAAAGAACAAATCCGGTGTCACGATGACCAATCTTGACAAATCAGTGAAACCGACGGCAGACTTCTATCAGTATGCCTGCGGCGGTTGGATGAAACTCAATCCTCTGGGACCTGAATATTCCCGTTACGGCAGTTTCGATGTGCTTGGGGAGAACAATCAAAAACAGTTGAAAGATCTGGTGCAGAAACTCTCCGCCCAGAAAAATCCTGCGGGCAGTATTGAACAAAAAGTGGGTGACCTCTATAAAATAGGTATGGATACCCTGACATTGGAAAAACAGGGCGCGCAACCCATCCAGGCGGAACTGAAGGATATTGCCGCTCTCAACCGTGAGGGCATCACCAGGAAATTGGCTATGATGTCGTTGGAAGGCCTGAACCCGTTCTTCGGACTTTTCGGCTCTTCCGATCCCGATAACAGTGACATGACCATCGCCTATTTGTGGCAGACAGGTCTGGGTATCGGTGACCGTGATTACTATCTGGAGGCAGATCAGCAGAATATCCGTGACGAATATGTGAACCTGATGACCAAGATGTTCCAGATCTCCGGCTACAGCAAGTTGGCGAACTTCCAAGGCCGTGAGAAATCCATGGCTCAGCGAGTGCTGGCACTGGAAACCATGATGGCCAAGAACTTTGTTGACAAGGTGACCCTTCGCGATCCTTATCAGACCATTCATAAATGCACTCCAGTGGAATTTCAGAATATGATACCCGCTATCGATGTGAATGAGTATCTGAATGTGTTGAATCTGAAAAATATTGATACAGTGAATGTTGGCCAGCCGACCTACTTTGCCGGTTTGAACAATATCCTTTCCGTAGCTGATATGGAGGTGATTCGTGCCTACATGGCATGGAATGTGATTGATGCCGCCGCATCCTATTTGAGTGAGGAGTTCGTGAATACCAATTTTGATTTTTACGGCAAAATTCTTTCCGGCAAACAGGAAAACCGCCCGCGTTGGAAACGCGTGATTGGTACAGTGGATGGTTGCTTGGGCGAAGCCCTCGGCCAGATGTATGTGAAGACCTACTTCCCTGCAGAGGCCAAGACCCGTATGGAACAACTGGTCCGCAATTTGCAGTGGGCTCTCGGTGAGCGCATCAAGGCTTCCACCTGGATGACTGATGTGACCAAAAAGAACGCACTGGACAAACTGGCCGCTTTCCATGTTAAAATCGGTTATCCGGACAAATGGAGAGACTATAGCGCCTTGAATATCCAGAACGACAGTTATTATGAGAATGTGCTCCGCGCCCGCCGCTTTGAGAGCGCATACCGTTTGTCTAAGATCGGCAAACCTGTTGACAAGGATGAATGGCAAATGACCCCGCAAACGGTGAACGCCTACTACGATCCCAGCACCAACGAGATCTGCTTCCCCGCAGGCATCCTCCAACCGCCGTTCTTTGATATGAATGCCGACGATGCCGCTAACTATGGCGCTATTGGTGTGGTGATTGGCCACGAGATGACACACGGATTTGATGACCAGGGCCGCAATTATGACCTGAAAGGCAACCTTACCGACTGGTGGACCGCTCAAGATGCTGAGGCCTTCAAAGATAGAGCGCAACTGATTGTTGACCATTTCAACAATATTGAGGTGGCCCCTGGTGTGCATGGTAACGGTTCGTTCACTTTGGGTGAGAATATCGCCGACAATGGTGGTCTGAATGTCTCTTATACCGCTTTTCAGAAAGCCAAAGCCGACGGCGCTATCAAAGGCGACATGGACGGATTCACCCCTGAGCAGCGCTTCTTCCTGGCTTATGCTGGCGTATGGGCGGCCAATATCCGTCCCGAAGAGATTCTTCGCCGCACCAAAGAGGATCCGCACTCCCTCGGCCGCTGGCGCGTGAATGGCACTCTGCCGCACATTGACGCTTTCTACAAGGCATTCAATATCCAACCTGGCGACCCGATGTACCTCGCCCCTGAAAAACGAGCAAAGATTTGGTAGTTTTTCAATTATGGAAAAATACTGACTTTACAAACTTTATAAACTTTTCTAACTTTACAAACTGTTATGACAAACAGCAAACTCGCCGTTATTGCCTTTGGCGGCAATGCTTTACTGAAAAGCAATCAAAAAGGCACATATAGTGAACAGATTGAGAATGTGACTGAAACATGCCGTTGTCTTGTCCCGATGCTGAAAGCCGGATATCGGATGGTGATAGGTCATGGCAATGGCCCTCAAGTGGGGAATGTGATGCTCCAGCACAAAGCGGGTAAAGAAACCTTTGAGGTGGAATCCATGCCGCTGAATTTCTGCGTGGCAGAAACGCAGGGCTCCATCGGCGCCTTGATTGAAGAAGGTTTCCGTCGCATATTTGCCGAAGAGAATTGGGATCGTGATACGGTGACATTGCTTACGCATGTTGAAGTGGACCCCAACGATCCGCTGTTCCAGAACCCGACCAAACCTGTAGGCCCTTATGTCTCTCGCGAGGAGGCCGAACAATATCATGAGGAAACTGGCGACATCTATCGCGAGGATCCTAAAGGCAACGGTTGGCGCAAAGTGGTCGCTTCACCCAAACCCATCCGTATCCAGAACATCAAGCTTGTCCGTCAGTTGGCCGACCAAGGCATTATTGTGGTCACCGTTGGAGGTGGCGGCATCCCTGTTGCTATGCAAGACGGTTATCTCAAGGGTGTGCAGGCGGTTATCGACAAAGACCTCGCCTCTGCCATTACGGCAGTGGAAATCAATGCGGATGAGTTCTACATCCTGACCGATGTGCCTAAAGTCTATATCAATTTCCGAAAACCCGATGAGAAGGCATTGGATGTGATTACCATCGAGGAAGCCAAGAAATATTTGGCCGAAGGCCAGTTTACGGAGGGCTCTATGGCACCCAAAATGCGTGCCGCTATCATGTTTGTGGAAAAAACAGGCCACACCTGCATTATCACCGAGGCCGGCCGTCTGGGCGACGACACCTGCGGCACCCGCATCGTGAAGTAATCCCCAAATGTCAAAAACCTTACGAACTTTACAACATTTAACATTATAACTTAACAATCAGTATTATGGCATTCAATTTAAGAAACAGAAGTTTCCTGAAACTGTTGGATTTCACTCCTACAGAGATCCAATTCATGTTGGATTTGGCTCGCGATCTCAAACGCGCCAAATATGCGGGCACAGAGCAACCCCGCTTGAAAGGCAAGAATATTGCTTTGATTTTTGAAAAAACCTCCACTCGTACACGCTGTGCTTTCGAAGTGGCCGCTTACGACCAAGGCGCACATGTTACGTATTTGGGACCTACAGGTTCTCAAATCGGTATTAAAGAGTCCATGGCCGACACCGCACGTGTGCTCGGACGCATGTTCGACGGTATCGAGTATCGTGGTTTCAAACAGACCACCGTGGAAGAACTCGCCAAGTTCGCCGGCGTTCCCGTATGGAACGGTTTGACCAACGAGTTCCACCCGACTCAGGTTTTGGCCGACTTCCTCACGATGAGCGAGCATGTTGACAAACCGCTGAACCAGGTGACCTACGCTTACCTCGGAGATGCCCGCTTCAACATGGGTAACTCTTTGATGGTGGGTGGTGCCAAAATGGGTATGGATGTCCGCATCGTGGCTCCTAAAGCCCTGCAACCCAGCAAGGAACTCATTGCAGAATGTAAGAAAATCGCCAAAGAAACCGGTGCTAAGGTTACGGTTACCGACGATGTGAAGAAGGGCGTGAAAGGTTGCGACTTCCTTTATACCGATGTTTGGGTTTCCATGGGCGAACCTGTTGAGGTATGGAAAGAGCGTATCAAGATGCTCAAACCGTATCAGGTGAACAAAGAAACGATGAAACTCACTGGCAATCCGAAATGCAAGTTCATGCACTGCCTGCCCGCATACCACAACCTTGAGACTCAGGTTGGCCGCGATGTGAACAAACAGTTCGGTTTGGATGGCATTGAGGTTACGGAAGATGTTTTCGAATCCGAGAATTCTATCGTGTTCGATGAGGCTGAAAACCGTATGCACACCATCAAAGCCGTTATGGTTGCCACATTGGGTGACTAATATATAATAAATGTAAGGAGCGTGTTTATACGCCCTTATATTTTATGAAAAAAGCAGGGACGAATTTCGCCCCTGCTTTTTTTATATCGGTATGATGATAGATTTTATTGTTTGACGATTTTGGTTTGATAGATAACCTGATGGTTGTCCATGATACGGATGGCGTAGGTGCCAGCCGGAAGTTCGGAGATGTCCATGGTGGAAGTGCCGGCTTCAACCTTGGTTTGGTGAATAATCTTGCCATGGATATCAAACATTTGGAAATCAAATTGTTTGGGAGGTCTTACCATGGATGTGACATACAGGAATCCGTGGGTGGGATTGGGATAGATGACAAATGCGGGTGCTTCTTGTACAGCGATATCCATGTATTCGGGTACAAGTTTTATGTCTTGAACCGTGCATTGGCCATCCGTAACGGTCACATTTACTGTTTTGGGAAGATAACCCTCGGCGGTATAGGTTACCGAATAAGTGCCGCCCTTGATGGGACGATGGTAGTTGCCGTCCGGAAGTAGGGAGAACACATGCGAGTTGTCCCTGTCATGATTGTTGACGAATACTTTGGCCTCCACAGGCAAACCGGTAATGGTGTCTGTGACAATGCCCCGGAAACCGTTCAAAGATTCCTCAATATAGTCAAGCAACGCTTTGCGGGTGTAATTCCAATACTTGTAAAGATTACGAGAGGAGACTACCTTGTCGGAACTCACCTCGAGGGTGACTTCGCGGCAGTTCTGGAAATAGGTGAAATAGTCTTGTCGGGAACCGGTGATGGTGTACCAGTCTCCACCTTCTGTAACCCCGCCATACATATCTTGGAAATACCAGTAGTTCTGGCTGTGGCAGGTGTTGGCAAAATTGTGGCCAATGTGGTTCCACCAACTGTCGTCCGCATGCAGTTTGTCCATGGATTCCCAGGTATCCCAAGGATAGTTGAACACCTCGGCGCCGCCATGTAAGTTGGCCGACATGGTGAAATGGTGTTGTGCGCCAAATTCCATCATGGCTTGTACTTCCGCTGGATAGTTGGTGTTGTTGTTATTCTGACCGGCGATTGGGTAAGAGCGGTTCAGGTCATCATCAGTATAATTGTGACGGGTACTATAGGGCGACTCGTTCAAGGAATCATTATGATTTCGGTATGTGCCGTCCGGATTTTCCAAAGGACATATCCATAAGTCCACATTGTTGACAATGTTCTGCACTTGAGGATCGGAATCGTAGTTGCTGAGAAGATAATCAATGAGACGAAGCATGAGGTAATATCCGGTCACTTCATCGCCATGCATGGTGGAAGTGTAGAAGAATGCGGGTTTGTTGCCGCGGTTTTGCAGGTCATTGCTGATGTGGGCGACCAATATCTTGTGGTTGGCGGCGGTGTTTTCCAGTATGGTTTCAATATGGCAAATATCGGGATGCTTGCTCTGAAAAGTGTCCATGGTTGCCAGGTAGGTGCTGTAAGTGGGGTAGCGGTCCCATGCGCTTACCAATTGTTGATAGGTGTGCGCCATTTTCACGCTGGCTTTGGATCCGGATACGATGGTAAAAGGGTATCCCAAGGAGAGAAAACGACCGTATTCTTTGCTTCCAATGCACAGCCGCACGCGGTAACAATCGCCATTTTCAGGAGTAACCTTGTCCACGGAGAAATCTTTGCAAACCTGTTTCAGCTGCTCTTTGGAGAGATTGGTCTCGACATAGGTTTCAGGCCATTCGCTGTTGAATGGTAGCAAGGAATCAACCTGGGCGAAAATTGATGTGGAAATCAGTATGAAAAATAAAAAGGATAGAAATTTTTTCATTTAAAAATTTAAAGTTGTACTAATTTGTGTATTTCGTTGGAAAGATTGTCGGAAACAGGTACCAAGGGCAGGCGGAGCACATTCTTGATCTTGCCTTGTGCCGCGAGAATGGCTTTAATGCCGCTCGGATTGCCCTCTTTGAAACAGGCCTGAGAGATGTCAAAGAGCTTGTCGTGATACAATCGGGCCTTGATGAACTGGTCATTCATGGCCAGATGCACCATGTTGGCGGTTTCAGCGGGATAGGCGTTGGCCAGCACGGAGATAAGGCCGTCCATGCCAGCTGCCATCAGGGGCAGTGTGATGAGGTCGTCGCCGGAGATGACTAGGAAATCCTTCGGCTTGTGGTTCAGCAGATAGAGGATTTGTTTCACATTGCCGGAGGCCTCCTTGATGCCGATGACATTAGGGTTGCTCTCCGCAATGCGTATGGTGGTTTCAGCCAACATGTTGCAAGATGTTCGCCCGGGCACATTGTATAGGATGACGGGTAGGGGAGAACTCTTGGCCACGGCCTTGTAGTGCTCAATCAGTCCCAGTTGGCTGGGCTTGTTATAGTATGGGGTAACGGAAAGAATGGCGTCAATGGGGAGTTTGCAGGCATCCTTGATGTTGGCCAGGATGCTTTGGGTACTCGGACCGCCAAGTCCCATAAGCATGGGGAGCCGACCGGCATTTACGGAGGCAATGCACCGCACGATGTCCAGTCGCTCCGATTTCGACATGGTGGGATACTCGCTGGTGGTGCCCAAGGCCAGCAGGTAGTCAACCTTGTTCGTGATCAGGTTCTCCACCAGCTTTTCCAGATTTGGAAAGTCCACCTTGCCGTCAACAGTGAACGGAGTGACGACCGCTACACCAATACCCTTGAATTTATCCACACTATTTGTCATAACCGGTAAGCATTTTGGTGTAGGTGTATATCTCTTTCAAATAAGATTGATTGTCTTTCAGCGATTTGTCCATGAACAGGTCGTAGAGTGTGCTGTTTTCCGGCTCGCGTCCGATGATGAATTTGGCGTTCGACAGGGATAGAATGGCTCTCACCGGCAGGTTGTAACGGTAGTTGAAGTCAATCAGCACATCAAAGTCCTTTTGGATGAAATCTTGCACCTGTACCATGGTGGGATTCCCGTACCAGTTCAGGTGTTTGTTGGAAAAATAATCGGCCGAGAGTTGCTGCAGGCAGAAAAAAGGCACTTCTTTTTCGTTGATGTATCCGATGAGTTTGACATTCTGTCCGGTTGCCTGCAACATGCTGAAGACACGGAATATATCCTTATAGGAGTTCTCATCGGTGATTTCACACAAAATGCCTATGGTTCTCGCTTGCTGCAAAGAAAGTATTTGGCGCTGTCTAACTTTCTTGTTTTCAGTAAGATACTTCTGTAGGAAATAGTTTTTTATTTTGGAAAACATAGTGGCCGTATGTATATTTTAAAAACTTGCAAATATACAAAAAAAAATAGCGGCAGCAACCTGCCGCTATCAAACCATTAACCTATGTAAGATAATCGAAAACTATTCATGATAGTTTTTCAAAATCGTATAGTGCTTTACGCAGAATATTTTTTTTTGTTACAAAATTACAAGATTTTCTTTGATTTTTTTTGCAAAGGAGGTGTTGGCGAAGTGTCCGGGCCTGTTGGCGACGATCTCCGCGCGCAGCGGTAACCCCAGTAAATAGAGGTCTCCGATGAGGTCGAGCAGCTTGTGGCGTGCCGGCTCGTTAGGATGTCTCAAGGTAATGTTGTTGAGCACATGATCGGGGGTTACGGTGATGTCTTTTTTGTTGAAGAATTCCGCCAATTGCTTTAAAACGGCTTTTTCGGGTATCTCATCCACGAAAACGATGGCATTGTCCAGGTCACCGCCTCGGATCAGATTGTTCTGGATGAGGAATTGCAATTCGTTGAGAAAAACAAATGTGCGGCAGTTATAGACATCCGGATAAAAATCCTCCAGATTGTTCAGTACGGCCTGCTGTTTGGAAAGCACTTTGGTCTCGTAGTCCACATTGACGGTCATCTTGAAATGGTCGGCGGGTTTGATGGTCAGTTCAACCTGCTGTTCGGGAATGGAGAATGTGATTTCCTCCTTAACGGTGGCGAAATGGCGTGGAACATTTAGTTTTTTTATGCCAACTTCTTTGATGAGTTCGATGTAAACTCTTGAACTCCCGTCCAATATGGGCGTTTCGGGTCCCATCATCTTGACGAGTATATTGTCCAAGGACAGGCCGGACAATGCGGCCATCAGGTGTTCGATAGTATATACCTCTGCCTTGCCGTCTTTGATGGCGGTGCCGCGTGAGGTGTCGAACACGTTTTCAGGGATGGCTTTTACTACAGGACATCCTGGAATGTCGGTGCGCATAAACTGGATACCCGAGTCGGCGGGTGCCGGTTCGAGTGTGACAGTCACTTGTTGGCCAGTGTGTAATCCTTTTCCCGATATGGATACCGGGGATGCGATAGTGTTTTGATAATTCATTATGATGGTTGTGTTTACTATGATTCTTACTTTTGGAGGTCTTTGACCTGTTGGAATAAATCCGGTAGTTTACGGCGATAGACGATGAGCCTTTTTTCCTCGTTGAGAGGAATAGCGGGGTTGCCGAGGTACATGCCGCGTTTCAGGGAGTGCGAAACACCGGCTTGTGCACCGATCACGGTTCCGTCATCCACGGTGATGTGCCCTGCCACGCCGGCTTGTCCGGCCAGGATGCAGTGCTTGCCAACCTTGGCGGAGCCGGCAATGCCCACTTGCGCGGCCATGCCTGTGCCCTCACCGATGGTGACATTGTGCGCGATCTGCACCAGATTGTCAATCTTCACATTGTCCTCAATCTTCGTGGACCCCATGGTAGCACGGTCAATACAGGTGTTAGCGCCGATTTCCACATTGTTGCCGATGACCACATTGCCAATTTGCGGAATCTTAAGATACTGTCCGTCCTGTGCGGCAAAGCCGAACCCGTCGGCGCCGATAACCGCTCCAGCGTGCAGGATGCAGTCGTTGCCGATCACGCAGTCGGCATACACTTTCACGCCAGCGTTCAGCGTAGTGCGGTCGCCAATCTTCACATTGTCGCCCAAGCACACCTGCGGATAGATGCGTGCGCCGTTGCCGATGACCACATTTTCACCAATGC
>DGGS01000118.1:6081-6903 GCA_002392325.1 Bacteroidales bacterium UBA3868 | reverse complement strand
TATTTAAAATATTTTTCATGTTAGAAGACAATTAGTGTTTGAAGTGTTTTTTTTTAGCGTGCAAAGATAGTATTATTTTTGCTGGCCCCTTTTCGTATTTTTGCGTCATTATTGTAAAAACAGGTAAATGCAGGCACAGCAATTCTGGACGAAGGCATATCAGCGCAATATCGGCAAGATGATCGGAATGAACTTCCGCTATGTGGGCGACCGTGCCATTGCCGAAGACCTTGCGCACGACGCTTTTCTCAAGGCCATTGAGAAATCGAAAAACTACCGTCATTTGGGCAGTTTTGAGGGGTGGTTAATGCGTGTGAATCTGAATAACACACTGGATTATATGCGTCGGCAACCGCAATTCCTGTCGTTTGACAATATGGATGTGATGGAGGCACCCCAAGAGATAGAAGAGTCACATTATGACAATTTCAGCGAATCCGACATTCTGGATGCCATTGCCCAGCTGCCTAACAAACACCGCCTGGTATTCAACTTGCATGTCTTCGAGAACCAGAAGCACACCAAAATTGCCGAAACCCTGCAAATAGGGGAGCGCAGTTCCAAGCGTTATCTTGCAGAAGCAAGGGTTAGGTTGCAGCAGTTATTGAAAGACAAACAACAACATAAAAAATTGGGCATTATGATTCTATTATCTTTGATTTCAATACGGGGGCATGCCGTGGATCGTCTTTGTCGCGCCAAACTGAAGCATTTGTCCTTGACGCCGACGGGATCGTCCCCGCTGACGGCATTCCAATGGACCACCGCGCCACAACCTTCCTCGTGGCTGGTTCTTTCCGCCGCCCAAGGTCCAGTGGCGGC
>DGGS01000118.1:0-6040 GCA_002392325.1 Bacteroidales bacterium UBA3868 | reverse complement strand
TCCAGTGGCGGCAGGCGTCACGGGTGTTGGCGTAGCCGCCGCTGTGGCTGGGTCTGTGGCTATATGGCAAGCCCAGCCCTCGGAACGCACATCCCCTCACATCCCGGAATCTGCCGTTGACACGATTGGAGCACCCTTGATGGTATCCCCGCAAAACACGGATACCATTGTATGTGTAGAGACAACGCGCATATCGTCCCTACAGGATAACGAATCCGCTGTTTCCCCTGAACAAAACAATCCGTCCACCGAACAACAAACGCAATGCCCAGCCCCGACTCAGTCCGAAACACGCCAGACCATACATTCTGCGCCGAAATCCAATCATGGCCTTACTATATTTTGGCGCAATGGCTACTGCGGTCTGCAAGACGAAGAAGGGAACATTATCGTGTATCCGAAATACTCCGATATCGGACCGTTTGACAAGTACAGGAGCGGCTGGGCAATGGTGGACCTGTTCGGATTCAAGGGTTTTATCGACAGCAATGGGCGGGAGGTCGTACACCCCCAATACGATGAAATCGGCACATTCGGTTACTATATGGATGGAAGGGCATGGGTGCGCAAAGGGAATTTATACGGTTTGATTGACCTGACCGGACGGGAGGTGGTGCCCGTGACACACAAACTAAAAGAATTGATTCAACATTAACATTCAGCGCTTATTTATGTTTTTAAATCCAACACCAATGAAAAAAATAGCATTAACCTGCATTATCATTTTGGCAATCAGTATTTTGCATGCACAATCAAACGGCAATTCCGATATGGATGTCACAGCCGTGGATATTGATTTGCCAGGTAACATCATCATAAAGCAATCCACCGGAACTCAAATGTGGAGCGTAAAAGCCAACAACCATAATTACTCACAGTATGTCCACGCTGAAGTCGTAGATGGAAAACTTCATCTCTATCTGGACGACTCTGCACCGCAAGTGAATATGGGCATCCAGGTGGAGATACAGCTTCCTGTTCTGAAGGAACTTTCTTTGCACGGCACAAGCGATGTGCTTATTGCCACTCGCAATGAACCACAATTGAGTGTCTTGCATTACGGCACAGGTAATTGTAATTTAACAGCGTTGAATATTGGAAAATTCTTGGAATTGCATAACAATGGAACAGGCACTATCAAGATTGTGGAACGGCTTGACATGGAAACTGGCGAAAGTATCCCTTTCATCGTCCCCGTAGTCAGCACCGAATCCCTGCTCCTTCACAATTCGGGTACTGGAAACATCTCCCTTGAAGCCTGTTCGGCCAACTCTATCGTGTTGAACAATCAGGGAACGGGTGATGTGTTTGCAAACCTGCTGAACACCGCAACCGGAACCATGACCGTGCAGAACAAGGGCACTGGCAAAATCAATCTTCTCAACCTGAATGCGAAGCTGATGGAGTTAAAAAACATTGGAACAGGCGATGTGTTTCTGAACGGCAAAGCAGAAACTCTTAGATTGTTTTGCGTTGGATTTGGAGATATAATGGCTCAATCCTTGGTGACGAAGACAGCACATATCACGCATAGTGGCGCAGGCCAAATTAAAGCCAATGTCACGGATACCGCATATATCTCAGATTCGTACTTCTCAAACTATAGCGAGGTAGGGAAGGTGGAGGTCATGGGCGGTGGCAAAGTGGTACGGGAATAACGCCTTGCCGACAAAGCAAGTGACTTGGGTACCGAAGATGTACCTATGGAAACAACCCATTTCCTATTATAGATTGGCCAAACCAACAAGGGCTCCGATAAGGGGAAAAACCGTGATGCTCAAGCCAAACAAGACAATGGTCAATATTCCGAAATATTTCCAGAGCGACTTGTTATTCTTCAAAAATTCCACCATGGCCGCATTGTCATTGGCAATCAATGTCTGGTCTGCCGCCTTATAGATGCGTCTCATGTAAATGGCGGGGGCCACATATAAGCCGGCACATGCCAAATACACCATTCCGAAAAGCCATACCGGGAAAGCCACATCCGAGACAGCGCTGAACAAAGAACCTCCGCAAGCGAATACCAGGCCGAAAATGCCCATGAAAATGATACCCAGAATCATCAGGACGAAAAAGAATTTCATCCATTTGCTGATGCTGTACACATACGCACAGGCCTGCGTCATCAGCCCTTTTTCCGTTTCATTAAACTGATGCCGTTTTTCTGGAATTTGATTAACGACTTCATTATCAAACTCATTATTGAATTGTTCCTCCATAGTGTTTGTGTTTTAAAATGTGAAATATCGCAACAAAAATAAACATTTTTTTGTATCTTTGCCCGCCTTTAATATAGGCGTTTCGTTTTTTAATATTAACAATTAATAAATAATACACGATTATGGAAAAAGCTCAAATGAGAGAAGTGATTGCCAAGCGCGTTGCCAAAGAACTCAAAGACGGCGACGTTGTGAACTTGGGTATCGGTCTGCCGACCATGGTTCCTAACTATTTGCCAAACGATGTGCATGTGATTCTCCAAACCGAGAATGGCATGATTGGAATGGGGCCCACCCCTGAGGAAGGCAAAGAAGATTTGAATTTGATCAACTCCGGCGGCGGCTTCATCACTGCACAACCCGGCGCAGTCTCTTTCAGTTCGGCTGATTCCTTCGCCCTGATCCGCGGCGGCCATGTGGACGCTACTGTTTTGGGTGCTATGCAGGTAGATGAACACGGCGACATCGCCAACTGGATGATCCCCGGCAAACTCACTCCGGGTATGGGTGGCGCTATGGACCTCCTTATCGGAGCCAAGACTGTGATTGTGGCCATGGAGCACACACAAAAGGGCAACCCCAAAATCCTGCACAAATGCAACCTGCCCCTCACCGCTAAAGGCGCTGTGGACATGATTGTCACGGAAATGGGTGTCATGGTCGTCACCGACAAAGGCCTCGTACTCACCGAGTTGCACCCCGAGTTCACCGTTGAGGATGTGAAAGCCGCCACGGAGGCTGACTTCACCGTCTCCCCGGACCTCAAACCCATGCAATTGGATTAATGGATAGGTTCATGAGGTAAAAGGTGTAAAGGAGGTGAATGAGGTGATAGGGATCATCCTCATGTACCCATTTCACCACATGCACCACATGTACCTTTTTACCCATTTCACTTAAAATAGTACAATATCGAATAATAATCACAAATAACTGAACAATGGATTTTAGTTTAAACAAAAGAGAAGAACTTTTCCTGCAGATGATCCGCAAATTTGCGGCGGAAGAAGTTCAACCGTTGGCAGCCGAGGTTGACGATCAGGAGCGTTTCCCGATCGAGACGGTAGAGAAAATGGCCAAGATTGGCATCATGGGCATTCCCATCCCCGTGGAATACGGCGGACAGGGCGGCACCAACCAAATGTATATCATGGCAGTGGAAGAACTGTCGAAGGTTTGCGCCACCACAGGCGTTATCGTGAGTGCGCACACCTCCCTGTGCATGAACCCGATTCTGGAATTCGGCACGGAGGAGCAGAAACAGAAATATTTGCCGAAACTCGCTTCCGGCGAGTGGATTGGCGCCTTTGGCCTTACCGAGCCCAACGCTGGTACGGATGCTGCCATGCAGCAGACCACAGCCGTGTTGGATGGTGAGGAATGGGTGCTCAACGGCAGCAAGATATTCATCACCAACGCAGGATATGCGCATGTGTATGTGATTATGGCCATGACCGACAAGTCGCTCGGCACCAAGGGCATCTCTGCTTTCATCGTGGAGAAGGGCACCCCCGGTTTCTCCATCGGCAAGAAGGAGAAGAAGATGGGTATCCGCGGTTCCGCCACTTGTGAGTTGATTTTCGAAAACTGCCGCATCCCGAAGGCCAACCTGCTCGGTGAACTCGGCAAGGGCTTCAAGATTGCCATGATGACGCTGGATGGCGGTCGTATCGGTATCGCCTCCCAGGCACTCGGCATCGCCCAGGGTGCGTTGGACGCAACGGTGAAATACACCAAAGAGCGCAAACAGTTCGGCAAGACGCTGGCCCAGTTCCAGAACACCCAGTTCCAAATGGCCAACCTCGAGACCAAGATCCAAGCCGCCCGTCTGCTGGTGCGCCAGGCCGCTTGGAAGAAAGACATGCACCTTCCGTATTCCGTGGACGCTGCCATGGCCAAGTTGTACTGCGCGGAAACCGCAATGGAGACAACCACCAAGTGTGTCCAGTTCCACGGCGGTTACGGTTACACCCGCGAGTACGAAGTGGAGCGCATGATGCGTGACGCCAAGATTACTGAGATCTATGAGGGTACCTCTGAGGTGCAACGCATGGTCATCGCCGGAAAATTATTCAAATAAAAAAATCGCAAAGACCACGACCGTGCGTCTCCACGATAATAGGCCGTGCGTCTCAATAAATAAAAAAGCATAAAATGAATATCATTGTAACAATAAAACAGGTTCCGAACACCAATGTCATCAAGATCAACCCGGTGACGGGCACATTGATCCGTGACGGTGTTCCTTCAATTTTGAATCCGGACGATGCATCGGCCTTGGAAATGGCATTGCAGCTGAAGGACAAGTTCGGTGCGCATGTCACCGTCATCACCATGGGTCCACCGCAAGCCGACGCCATCTGCCGCGAGGCCTTCGCCATGGGCGCCGACAGAGCCATCCTGCTGTCTGACCGCAAGTTCGCGGGCGCTGACACGCTGGCCACCTCCTACGCGCTCTCCGGTGCCATCAAGACGCTGGACTACGACCTTATTCTGGCTGGCCGCCAGGCTATCGACGGCGACACCGCCCAAACCCCGGTGTCCCTGGCACAGCACTTGGACCTCCCGCAGGTCACTTACGCCACCAATCTCGATTTTGACGGCAAGAAACTCTGCACCGTCACCAAAGAGACGGAAGAGGGTTATCAGATTCTCGAAGTGGAAACGCCCTGTGTGCTCACCGTACTTTCCTCCGCCATCAAACCGCGCTACATGACCGTCAAGGGCATCATGGAGGCCTACGACAAGGAAGTGGAAGTGTGGGGCGCTGACAAACTCGATGTGGAAGTGGAGCGCCTCGGTCTCTCCGGCTCGCCCACCCGCGTGAAGAAGTCGTTCACCAAACCGCAGAAACAACCCGGCGAGGTGTTCGAAGTCGATGCTGAGGAAGCTGTTGAGATTATCGTCAAGAAACTGAAAGAGAAACATATTATTTAACCGAGAATTTATAAGACTATGGAAAAAACTGATTATAAGAACATTCATGTATTTGTGGAGCAACGCGACGGCGTTATCCAATCCGTGGCTTTGGAATTGCTCGGTAAGGCACACGAGCTTTCCGCCGACCTTCACGAGAAGGTGGTGGCCGTCTTAGCCGGCCATCAAATCAAGGACCAGGCCCAGATGTTGATCGAATATGGCGCTGACGAAGTGATTTGCATGGACGCTCCTGAGTTAAAAGACTATCTCACAGAGCAATACACCCAAGCCATCTACCAAGTGGTGATGGAGTTCAAGCCCAGCATCATGCTGATTGGCGCCTCCACCATTGGCCGTGACCTTGCACCGCGCTTGGCATGCCGCCTCAACACCGGTTTGACCGCCGACTGCACGAAGTTGGAGATCACCGAGGATATGCAGCTGGCCTCCACGCGTCCCGCCTTCGGTGGCAATCTTATGGCCACCATCTTGAATACGGAGCACAGACCGCAAATGTCAACCGTGCGCCCGGGCGTGATGCAGAAAATGGCCCGCGACAACAGCCGCAAGGGTGAAATCATCGACTTCAAGCCCACTTTCGACAGCAGCAAGTTCAAAGTGCGTCTGGTCAAGAATGTGAAAGAAGACAAGGGCACGGTGGACATTACGGATGCCAAGATCCTGATCTCCGGCGGCCGTGGCGTTGCCAACAAAGCGGGTTTCGACAAATTGCAAGCCCTGGCCGATGTGCTCCCGGGTGCTGAAGTCTCCTCTTCCCGCGCCATGGTTGACGCCGGCATCATCGACCACAGCCGACAAGTGGGACAAACCGGCAAGACCGTGCGCCCCAACCTCTACATGGCCTGTGGTATCAGCGGCGCCATCCAGCACCTCGCCGG
>DGGS01000166.1 GCA_002392325.1 Bacteroidales bacterium UBA3868 | reverse complement strand
TCATCCACGCACACGACTGGCTCACTTACCGTGCGGGTATTGCGGCCAAGCGTGTGAGTGGCAAACCGCTGGTGGTACACATCCATGCCACGGAATACGACCGTTCGGGCGAGAAAAATCGCAACGACATCGTCTATAACATGGAGAGGGAGGGCATGTCTGCTGCAGACGCTGTATGCGCCGTTAGTGACCTCACCCGCAACATCGTCATCGAAAAATACGGCATTCAGGCAAATAAAGTCTTCACTCTGCACAACGCTGTGGTACCCAGCGACAAAAAAGTGCAACGTGACAAATTTGTAAAAGAAAAAATCGTCACTTTCTTAGGTCGTGTCACTTTCCAAAAAGGGCCAGATTACTTTGTGGAGACTGCCAAATTGGTGTTGGACAAAGATCCCAATGTGCGTTTCGTACTGGCTGGCGATGGAGACATGATGCAGCACATTATCACTCGTGTGGCCGAGTTGGGAATTTCCGACCGATTCCACTTCACCGGCTTCTTGCGCGGCGACGACATCGACAAGATGTTCGGCATGAGCGATGTGTATGTAATGCCTTCCATCTCAGAGCCGTTCGGCATCTCGCCATTGGAGGCCATGCGTGCCAAGGTGCCCGTAGTCATCTCCAAGCAATCAG
Organism: Bacteroidales bacterium UBA3868; assembly: GCA_002392325.1. Classification (GTDB taxonomy): domain Bacteria; phylum Bacteroidota; class Bacteroidia; order Bacteroidales; family WCHB1-69; genus F23-D06. Next base: position 3,218 of record DGGS01000166.1, on the reverse strand, counting down.
GTGTAGCTGAAGTGCTCCAGCATGCCATCAAAGTTGATTTCTGGGACATCAACGCCACAGCAGATGCCATTTACGGGCTTCTCCATTACCCTGCCCTTTCCAATCTGTTCAGCGTGAAAGGTGCCGAAGAGGTGGACAACCTCAAATGGGAAAATGTAGCAAAAAAACTGAAAGTTATATACGAAAAAACTTTGCGCTATGAATAGGATATGCTTCCACTTTCAAATCAGTCAGCCGTATCGTTTAAGAACATACAGATTCTTTGACATCAATCAGAATCATGACTATTTTGACGACTATCAGAACCAATATCTGACGCGTCGTCTTGCCGAACGCTGTTATCTTCCAGCCAACAAGATGATGCTGGAACTCATCAAAAAGTTTCCTAAAAAGTTCAAACTCAGTTTCAGCATAGCCGGAAGTTCCCTCATGCTGTTCAAGAACTACTGCCCGGAGGTCATCGAGAGTTTCAAGGAACTTATCGCCACCGGTTGCGTGGAGATCACCGGCAACACCTACACGCACAGCATCGCCTCCCTGTACGGCAAGGAACCGTTCATGGAGCAGGTGAAACTGCAGGAGATGCTGCTGGATGAGACTTTCGGCGTGAAACCCATATCCTTCTGCAACACGGAAATCATCTACTCCGATGAGATTGGCGAATGGCTGGGTGATGCCGGATACCGCGTCATCCTGACCGAAGGTGCCAGACACATTTTGGGATGGAAGAGCCCGTTCTATCTCTACTGCAACCCTTATCAGACCGATGTGCGCCTGTTGCTCCGCCCATACCGGATTTGCGACGACATCACACTGCGCTTCCAAGACAAGAGTTGGGACCAGTATCCGCTTACTGCCGAGAAATATGTCCAATTCCTCAACAACAGCAACTCTGGCAGCGAAGCTCCGCTGATCAACCTGTTCTGGGACTACGAGACCATCGGCGAGCACTACACGGAGGATACCGGCATCTTCGACTTCTTCCGTTCGCTCGTGGAGCAATTGTCCAACAACCAAAACTACAGTTTCATCACACCTCAGGAAGTGCTGAACATGGATCTCCCCACCTCCACGATGCATGCTCCGTGGCCTATTTCCTGCTCTGGCGAAGAAAAGGATACGAACGAGTGGATTGGCAACGAACTCCAACAGGAGGCATTCCAACAGTTGTTCAAGCTGCATGACCTCTACAAGAAATCCAAGAACCAAACCGCACGGCAATGCTGGCTGCAACTGCAGGCCGCTGACCACTTCAACTTCATGAGTTCCAAATGGTTCGGCCACCGATTCGTAAAACGTAACTTCGAAGTGTACTCCTCACCTTATCAGGCTTTCATCAATTACATGAATGTGCTGAATGATGTGAAGTTGCAGTTGGAGGAATAAACAGTTAGATGTTTGGGGGATACGGGCTGAGAGGTGAGACGGGAGACGTGAGATGTGAGAGATGAGATGTAAGACGTAGGGGTGAGGCGATAAAACGATCAGTTCATATCCCAACAAAGGGAAGTGATATCATTGCAGGGTTGTCCCAACAGTTCTGCAATTTCTTTATTGCACAGATAGCCGTTAAAGCAATAACAGCTCTGCATCAGGGCAGGGTTGCGTTGCAAAAGAAATTTTATCCTCGGCATTGTGGCAAGTGACTCCAAAAGAGGCAAAAGAAAAGCGGAAAGCGCAATGTTGACGCTCTGTGCAGACCATGTTTCCGATAGGATCTTGTCTGTCATATACATACCTTGCTCCTCGCGGATGAGATTCATGGCCAAAGCGGACACTTTTTTGGCATTCAATTTCCTGATTTGTTCCACTGAAACCTCCGACGGAAATTGAGTTGAAAAAATAACCTGCTCATTCTTAAGCATTTCTATCTGCTCATCGGTAAATGGGGTGAATTTGACCAGCACCTTTGTCATGTGGGACAGCATAAAAAAATCATCCACAAACTCAACACCGGCATTGGCATAGTCCATATCCGAAAATTGGCTCTGTTCGGAGAAACCGTGCTGCATAAAAACATGGATATTCTTCTCTACGAGCGTATGAGCAGCATCGGGGGTCAGCATCACAAAACTGCCAATTGGATGCTCGTCTTTCAGCAGTGCGAGCGAATTGTCCGCAAGTGGGAGTTCCATGGTGGCCTGCTGTTCTTGCGTTTCAGGTTCCGCACTTTTTAAAACAAACACACTTGAACTCATGGTTGTTATTTTTTGTTAAAAAAGAAAACGACGCGTTGTCTCATCCACACGCTCGATTTGTATGGGAATAAAATCACCTTGCAGGATTTCCTCCACTTTCTCAGTCCACTCAATAAAACAGTAGTTTCCGCTATACAGATATTCCTCAAATCCAATGCGGGTGGCATCCGCAGGTTCATCTATCCGGTAAAAGTCAAAATGATAGATGGGTTGGTCTTGTTCGGTCCAATATTCGTTGATGATGGCAAATGTAGGGGAAGATGTAATATCTTGAACACCAAGCATTTTACATATCTCCTTAATCAATGTGGTCTTGCCGGTTCCCATCTCTCCATAGAAACCGAAAACCCGCTCTTGGGGATATGTTTCCAGAATGGCTTTGGCCACATCGGGGAGTTGCTGTTCGGTTGCCGTTAACTGATGCATGGTAAAAATTTATAAGGGCTGCAAATATACATATTATTGCTTTACCAATAGTGGCAATGGGGCTTCAATAATTTCGCCCACACGGCAATGTTCATGGTCGGCCGCTTCGCGTACAATTTCCTGGAAATGATAAGCCACGGAGCCGGAAAGATTCCATTCCATCGTTTCCGCTTCTTCGTAATAGGATTTTTGAATTGAAAAGAAGTCACGGAAAGCGTCTATGGCCAATTTTCGAACCAATGGATCATCCAAATGATTGCGCACAAAAGGGGCAAACGAAGCCATGAAGCGATTGGGTTCCGATTCGCGATAAAGGCAATGGATGACATCTGAGAAGGAAACATTGTATATTTTCAGCAGCATTGATTCCAACTCTGGCGAGAGTTGCCCGCGCAGGTATGCCGTGAGCAGTCGCTTGCCGAGATTGGTGCCGCTGCCCTCATCGCCGAGCATATAACCAAGCGACGGAGCACGGTTTTCCACATAAGTGCCGTCAAACAGGCAAGTGGCGGCGCCCGTGCCCAGGATGCCCACAATGGAACGCCGGCCACGACTCAACGCATGGCAAACCGCCATCAAATCGGAATAGACATG
>DGGS01000119.1 GCA_002392325.1 Bacteroidales bacterium UBA3868 | reverse complement strand
TCACATTGTCAAGATAAGCAGGCCCGTTGTCAATTGAGCGGAGAGCGATACGCCCACTGGTAACACCTGCAAAGGTCACATCATAATGAGTCCAGCCATTCCCATCGGGAAGACAGGTGGCGATGGGTGTGAAGGTAGAAGGGTCCGTGACATCGGTGATAGTACCGGCCTCAAAACCGTGACGATAGGTGGATAACACATCGAAGCTGAGTTGCAACGTGTTGGGAGAGTCCTCAAACGGGGGTAAGACCAAAATAGTAGGGGAGGAAGGACGACTGCTCACATAGAGGCATTGGCCGCCGCTGACATTCACAGAGGAAGAATTGTTGATGTAGGGGTCAGAGGTGCTGTAGGGATTGATCAAATCCCAGCAGAAGACATGGTTGCTGAAAAAAGCCGCCGATGTGGAGTACGACGAACCGGCCCCTGACTGGAAGTTTTCTGTCCAAGGAAGGTCATTATGGGCAATGGTGATGCACGGAGTGCGGAAACTGACACTGCGCGCAGCTGTCTGAGTGTTGTCCGGGCAGTTTGAAAACACGTCAACACGATAACCCGTATTGGCGGTGAGAGTAGAGTAGGAGTATGTTTGTGTGTAAATAACGATACTGTCAATCAGCGAGTCTCTTTCATAGAGTTTTACTGTGTAGTTGTTCACATTCGTGGTGTCGGTAATGTTTATCGTAGCTGTAGTTGCGGTAAGTCCGGTTACGCTGACATTTTGCGCTTTCGCACAAGAAAGGACGATGTTGGGATTCGTGGCGGCTGTGGCCGAGGTGAGGGTGAACATGCAACTTCCACTGATTTCCATCAAGTCACCATCAGCAACGGGTTGGTTGTTGTAGGCATTTGGGGCCCAAGAACCGTTAATCATATAGCACCATCCATACGATGAAGCTCCAGTGAAATCGTCACCAGTGTATAAAATGTCCTGCATCAGACTGCCACTGAACGAATAGGTGACGCGACTGTCGTATGTAGCGATTGAATCCACCAAACCCAGAGCGGTGGTGCTGCCGTTCCAGCGCACGCCCCATGCCAGTGCGAAATCTCCGGTCGGGTTGTCGTCCCAACCGATGATGACCACGGCAGAATTGGTGCCTGTCCCCACCCAAAACTCTATATCGCCAGGGGGAAAACTTGGAATGGAACGCACCCCTCTCATCGGGGCTCCATGCCCATTCTGGTGAATGGTCACCAGTTGCTGGGCACTCAACAGGTTTATTGCACAGAATAAACCGAAAAACATCAGAATTTTTCTCATAGCATTGTTTTTTAATCAGTTATTGTTTGAAATGAATAATGGAAAATGCTCAATGGAAAGCAGGCCGAAAAAAATCAATTCGGCAGAAGTCTGCTGTTTTTTGAGAAAATACCGTAAATGCATAATCCGCGGCATTTAGGTTCAACAAAATGCTTCGGACAGAATAGGAACGAAGAGCGCGAAAATGGGCCCTGTATGTATCCGCCTACCTCCCGAAGCGATAACAACACAACAGTGGCAGGTCTTCTGACTCGTTCCAGAAACTGCGCCTTCCCGTCTTTCGACAGTGGCCAAATTGCAGTTTCCTTTGATGAAACTTACAGCAGCGGGTACTGTACAGGATTCACACCTGTTTCCCTCTCAGGATTTTAGAAAATAAAATCCTTCACCACTTTGCGGCGGCAAAAATAGTTTTTTTTTGAATACGCTGGGCGGGTAGGATAATTACCACGCAATCTCTTTGATTTCGCCCTCTGGGGTGCGGAATACATAGCGTTTCACGCTCTCTTGGCGCGTCAGCAACATGTAATCGCATTGGCAGGTGATGGGCGTGCCGTTGATGCTGACCAGGTAGTCGCCGGTGCGGATCCCTTTTTCGTACGCTTTAGTGCCCTTGCGCACGAGTGCTTTCATCGCACCGAGAGGGTCGTCCTCTACGGCAGGTACAAAATCTAAACCGCCGGGCTTGTTATTCACCATGATTTCCGGATTTCCATCATTCGGCAGAAAGTAGAAACTCTTCTTCGGCGCGTCGATAATCAGTGAAATATGTTCCAGAATGGACGAGCCAATAGCCCTGTTGTGTGTGGCGGTATTCACCCACACATCTTTGAGGATAATGTCGCCCACTTCAATTTCAGGAAAGCAAAGTTCTCCGTTGATAACCGTATCGTAGGAGGCGCCGAAAAGCCCCGCGTAGGTCATGACAGTTGTGTCCATGTTTACCGTCATGGCATCCAGTTGCTGCTTGATTTTGGGATCATTTTTAGACCACAGGTCTAGCAAGTCCTGCGGGAGACCGTACCAACCGCCGATAGCGCCCATGTCGAAAAGCATTTTAGGGTGGGCAAACGGAATTTTCGTCCGAACATGGGGACGGAAGCCGTTGCCTGTGTATTTCACCTTGGCGTGTCCCTTTTCCTCCTTGGCGAAGAACCCTTTGTGGGAGGTCATGATCAGCAGGCTGTCTTTGGTGTCAAACTTGAACGAAATGCCTTTGGCGACGAGGTCAAAGCCGAAGGCGCCGTCAATGATTCCGCAGGTGAAATCGCTCATTGCGTCGTCCACAATCATTGGATAGCCCTTTATGGTGATATTGCCCATCTTGATGGCAGGGATTTGGATTATCTCCATCATTTTGCGTCTGTTCTGGGCGTCGGTGGTGTATGTGCTGTCGCCAGTAGACCTCATCCATGGCTCTTTTTTCCCAATCCAGAACCCGGTTCCGGCCCCGGTGTCGAACAAGAGGTTTTTGGTTTCGCCTTCAATTTCCACGGGGATGATGATGGCCCCGTCCCACATTTTGATTTTGATGGTATCGGTGAAAACCTGTTGGGAGACGCCGAAATACCGGTCGCTCAGATGCTGAGCCGAAGCTTGCCCCAAAGTCTTTTCCCGCCCAAGCCCGTAGGGCTTCCATTGCCTACAGTTAGGCATCCCCTACGGGGATGTGTTAGCAATCTTCGCCCACCATTGCCTCCACCCGTACAATGCTGTCCATCAATCCAATATGGGTTCCGTCGGTGTGGTGGTGGACGCCGATGCCCGATCACGTCCCCACATCCCGCCCAAGCCCGTAGGGCTTCC
>DGGS01000100.1 GCA_002392325.1 Bacteroidales bacterium UBA3868 | reverse complement strand
TTTTCAGTTCAACACCATTCTGACCATAGTCATACACAGCGCTGAGACCGTCATATATTTCGCTTGAAGGGAAAATAAAGCCATACTCTTTAGCATGGGCAATAATCTGTTTGAAAAGTTCTTCGTTGTTCGCCATAATAATTATTCAAATGTGAGAGAAACTTGAAAACCTTTGGAGCGCAGGGAATTAAGGGCACCCTCATATTTGCCTTCCTGCTGCAATTGGTTCATCAGACCGAGGGAAAACTTGAACTCGGTAGCGAGTTTGAAATATGTGCAATAGAAATCGAATCCCACGCCAACCTGCGCCATCACGTCATGCGCATTCACCAGAAGCACCTCATGGGCGGACATATTGGCAATGTCTTTCGCCTTGCTATAGACCAGGTTGAAACTGTATTGCGCACCGGCGACCACATATGCCCGTACATTGTTCATCATACGGGTGGACTTGAACTTCACCAACAGAGGCAGGTCCAGGAACACAATGCCGTTGGCGCCACCGTTGGCGTAGCTTATATTGGGAACATCCGTGTTGCAGAAATACTGAACCTGGCAGTCGGGAAATGAGAAACTCGGGATAAAGCGCAAATCGAAATATTTGCCCATTCGGATATCGGACACAATGCCGAAACCGAACGATTTTCCGCCTCTTGGGTTCGCCACGCGCAATGAGTCGCAACCATCCATCGTGGTGAAATCGGGATTGGTGGAGATGATGTAGTTATAGGATCCGCCACTGAGCGAGAAACCGAAGTGGTATATCTTACTATCGTAATGTATCAGATTCGGGGTTCCGAATATCCTCGACTGTGCCGAGGCGCCTACCGCCATCAGGAGCAGGAGCGACGATACGATAATAACTTTAAAAGAATTCATTCTTTGGTAATTAGACATAGAATAACGCCGGAATCGTAATTTTATTATGATTCTGACTCCCGTGACTGGTTCTTCAGTATCTCAGCTTTAAGTTGGGCGGTGTTAATGGGCACCACGCCCACATATTCACAAACCAGACCGCCTGCCAAATTGGAAGCCAGGCATGTCATCTCTATGCTTTCTTTTGCCCAGAGGAACAAGGTGGAGACAGAAATCACGGTATCACCGGCGCCAGAGGGGTCGCTCACACGACGGGTGAACGCGTTCTGGTGGTAGAATTGGTCGGTGAGTCGGTCATAGAAAGCCATACCCTTGTCTGACATCGTAATCAGCACCTTGTCGATATTCTTCTCATTGGCGAATTTCTTGACCAGCGCATTGATGTTGTCCAAGGTGAGCGCCACATTGTCCTCCAAATTCAAACCAGCGGAAAGTTCTTTCATATTCGGTTTGAAGAGGTTCACATTCTGGTAGTTATTGAAATTGCGCTTTTTAGGGTCAACGGCGATGAAAATGTTCTTCTTCTGGGCGAAGGAGATCATTTCTTCAATCAGATCCTTGGAGAAAAGTCCTTTGTCGTAATCCTCAAAGATGATGGCGTCAATGGGATTATGGTCGATAACCTGCTCCACCGTGGTGAGGAACTGGCGTTTTTCGCGATCCTTGAGTTGCTCGTCGCGCTCGTCGTCCACACGCACGATATGCGCATTGTTACCGATGATACGGTATTTGACCGTCGTACGGCGGCCATAGATGGGGACCAGGCCAAGAGAGTCAAGCTCACACTCCTCCATCAGGTCATACAGGACTTTCGACTTATAGTCGCTGCCGATCACGGAACAGAGGATCGGTCTTGCGCCGAGTGATTTCAGGTTGAGGGCCACATTGGCGGCGCCACCGAGACGGTAGTTGCGGCTCTGCGCGTTCACAATAGGCACTGGGGCCTCAGGACTGATGCGGGTAACCTTGCCACTGATGTAGCAGTCAATCATCACATCACCGATAACCAGCACAGTAGCGTTAGTAAATTTATCAAAAATCTGATTGATTTTATCCATATCCATAGCATAGAATTTTAGGCGGCAAAGATACAAAAAATGTAGAGATGTAATCATACAACACCTCTACATTTTTGACTATATATTCACTATTCTGCGATGGTTATTCTTTGCGGACGCAGCGGATGCTGAAGCCCATGCCCTTCATATTCTCTTCCATCATGATGACGGGGCAACTGTGGGTTAAGACGCAGCATACGCCTTTTTGCACGATGGTTCCTGTACTGCATGACCAGAAATTGGTCTGGCCGAGCAGGTTCTCATAGCGGTAAATGTCGTTGTTATAATATCCTGCGCCAGGAGCGTCAAAGCCGGAACCCGGATTCACACCTGCCTCGCCAGGGATCCAAGTGGTGGCATCCGACGACTTCGCATTGTCAGCGGCACCGATGGCGGCCCACAAGCGAGCATATTCCTCCTGGGTAGGTATTGCCCATCCTTTAGGACAAGCGCCTTGCACATAAGCGCCCGTAGGACCATTCACGACAGGAGGATTTTCGGTGGAGTTCTCTTCCAAATTCATAGCGGAATACCAGGAATAGAGACGACCGAATTTTACCACATTGGCGTCACGGTCAGGATATTCAGGGCTGTAATAAGCGTTTGCCACCGGAATATCCGCACCGTCAGCGTACTTCGTGCTGCGCAAGTTCTTCGCCAACCAGCACAAACCTCCAACAGCCACAACGGGATAATGGTTTCCTTCGTAATCAACCGCATCCTCGGTCTCATCGCATATAGGAAATTCCACCTCCACAACCTGATCGTAATTATAAGAACCGCAGAACCCTTCCACATTCCAGTTGATCGTATAAGTGCCTGTTCCACGGCGCGTTGTCATGTCAAAATTCGGAGTAATATTAATTGGTGCAGGGGTAAGATTCGGAGCTGGAAGGCTGGAAAACACCGTGTCGGTATTCCCAAAATAAAGCACGACATGCAGCGTTTCAATCTGTTCCGTATAATCCGGATCCACCAGGTAGATAATGTCATAGGTATTGTTGGATATCATCCAATCGCAAGTCTCATAGCGAACCTGATAGCGATAGCTTACCGTATCATCCACGGGGTTAAGCGCCACCTCATAAGTTTTGCTGACAGCACCGCTAATGTCGCTCCATGTGGCACCCTGGTCATAAGACTCTTGCCATTGATAATAGAAGACGGGATCAATGACTTCAGAATTGGCCGTGGGATTTGCTGTAAGTGTAGCGTTCACATTCACAGAGCAATAGGAACCGGCGGGGTCACCTGTCACAGTAATGGAGCCAGGACTTAGCGGATTGGGGTTCGTCATCGTAAGCTCATTGGAATACACGGTGCCACATCCTGTGGTATAAACTCGGCGAATGAGGTTGGAAACCGAACTGAGCACATTGGGCGTGGGGGTATAGATTACCTCCGTGACATCTGGAATATCGCTCCAGGTGGTGCCATTATCATGGGAAACCTGCCATGATACAGTGTGGTCAGCATCGCCGCCGGACGGATCTGTATCGCTGACAATCTGGTCAATCACCATATCCTGGCACACCAGTTGGTCTTTGCTGATCGTGCCGGCCACTTGTTCAGGATAAACGACAACCGAAACCGTAAATGTGGTGGTATATTCATTGTAATGGGCAGTCACCTCATAGACCACACTGTCCAGAATATCGGCAGCGTTGGTCAATGTGCCTGTAATGGCATCCACGGGTGTGGTTTGGTCGGTTGCACCTGTTATATTGCTTGTGTTTTGTACGATGGTCCAAGTGTATTGGGTACCTGCGGGCACAATACCGTCGATCTCGTCTTGAGGGGTGTAGTTAAAGTTGGATGTTGAGCAAATAGTGTCGCGCCAGTCGTTCACATCAAGAACGGTAACTATATAGGCGATACGCACATATCCCGGAGCGCCGGAAGCACCTGGTTTGTAGGCAGCCGCATTGGATATGCTGCCACCGCCGCCACCACCGTAATTTTCGCCAGCTTCGCCAGAGTTACCTCCCCAGTTACCGCTAATAATCGTTGAGGCCACACCATCGCCGCCATTTCCGGAGGACGGGTTTCCGGCACCAGCCGCACCACCATCCCCTTTGTTATAGGATGCGCCATCGCCACCGTTACTGCCATCGGCCGACACACCAGCCGCACCACCGCCACCGCCGGAAGCGCAATATGCTCCTGTATTGAGAACACCTGCATATGCATCTCCACCATTGCCACCTGAAAAAGCGACATCATTATAGGTACAATTCTCCGCTTTGCCACCTTGGGCCCCGGTTGTGTTTCGTACACCAGCCACCGTTTTTCCGCCTTCGGCAAGCACTTGAACCGCATCATTATAACGGACATAACTGTTTCCTCCAGACACTACCGTGGGATTCTCCGTATTGTTTCCAGTGGTGCTGCCCTGCACACCCACCTCGACAGTCATCGTGTTTCCAGGAGTCACCTCTATGATGGAGCGCGCGTATGCGCCACCGCCACCGCCACCGGTTGGTCGTAATATAGCCCGTGTAAACCAACTGGTCGTATTCTTGGCATACCCACCAGCGCCTCCACCACCCCAGGCCTCAAGAGTGGCTGAAAACACTCCTTTAGGTACCACCCAAGAGCCTGACGTGGTGAATTCGACTGTGTCGGGATATTGCGCCTGTGCGACAACAAAAGCCGGACAGGAAATAAGGGCGAAAAACGCCAATAATAAGTTTCTGAGATTGATTTTCATTTTTATCTTCATTAATTAGAATTTGTATTTTCTTGTAAAGCAATATTTTACTTGGTTGTTCCAACTGAATTTTCAAAGCGGCAAAAATAATTTTTTTCTATATATATCCAATTTTTTTCAGCATAAAAATCATAGCAAAATCGTAAATTATTTTTTAAACAACTCATTATCAATAATATAAATATGTTAAAAATTGTTAACGGTGTAAATAAATAAGGAGACTGCATATAAGTCAAAAACTACGGAAATAATATAGGTGTTGGCCTAACCTCACGGTCAGTTGATTGGGATTCCGCCGTTCTCTATGTTCACGGCGGAATGGATCCATGCGGGTGAAAAAAGGGAAAGGAGAATATTTACGAACGAACAAATTGCAGGGAACGGTCGAAAAATTGTTCCCAATCGTTTATTCGTAACAATTGTTGAAGCTGTTCTGGAGAAAGTTTGAAGAAACAGGCGTAGTAATGCCATAACTCCTTCAGTTTGGCCATGGTGCTCCGTTCTTTAACAGAATCCAGCAGTTCTTGTGTCCACAGTTGGTAATATTTTGAAAATCTTTGTTTTGCGTCACCTGAGAAACACCCTTTCAGTTCTTCGGCCAGAAATGGGTTGCGCAGCAAACCACGGCCCAGCATCCAATCGTCAATTTTGGGATAGCGGTTTTGCAACTTCAAGTAATCATCCAAGGAAAACAGGTCACCGCTATAAATCAGTCTGTGCCGTGTATGCTGATACAGCAGGTCCATTTGGTCCAAATCGGGTTCGCCCTCATACATTTGTGTACCCAATCGGGGATGGATGACAATGAAATCGAGGGGATAGTTGTTAAGACGCTCCAATATTTCAAGTCCTTCGGAGGGTTCTTTCAACCCAAGGCGCATCTTCACGGAGAATCGGAATGGGGTTTGCGTGGTGACGGTGCGCACCACCGCTTCCACCGCATCCGCGTCTGGCATGATGCCGCACCCGCGCCGCCGGCGCACCACCTGCGCCACCGGACATCCAATGTTCCAGTTGAATGCCTCATAACCATACATATCGTGCACCATCCGCATGGTGTCCACAAAATGTGCGGGCTTGTTGCCCATCAGCTGCGGAATTGTCAGAATATCCGTGTTGTTTTTCGGCCAGATATCGCGCCAGTTGCGAATATTCAGTTTCGCGGTCTCCTGCACAGGCAAAAAGGGAGTAACACAACAGTCTATACCACCCACCTGGCGATATAGACTGTTGCGGAACATATAGTTCGTGATCCCGTGCAGCGGAGCCAGCCAGATTCTCATCTCTATCTGACCACCACCTTGCGGGTTAATGTCCGGTTGTTCTGCTCCAGGAAAAGCATATACACCCCAGGGGCCAAATGGTGCACATCCACTTGAACCGTACCCGTAACATTCTGTCCTTGTGCAATATAACGGCCTGTCAAATCCATCAGCTTATACTGGTAACGATCGTTGGTAGAGGGAGCGATGCAAAACATATCCGTAGCGGGGTTCGGATAGACATTCACCTTAATCGGCTCATTTTCAGATATTCCCACACCAAAATCAACTTGTATGTCATCCACATAGAGTTCCGTGTTCAGGTCGGTGCTCATACCACCTGCGAGAATGATGATGCAGATGGAATCGCATGCCGTTTGCGGACTGTCGAACGATATGGAGACTTGCGTGTATTCGGGGAGAGTCTGATCCGTTTCCATTTGCGCGTATGAAACTGGAACTCCATTCTGTTTGGTAAACGCAATCACGCGCATTGTATCCATACCCTGCGGCAAATATTTCACCCACATACTCAAGGAATATGGCGTGGTTTCGCAAGGCATTCCGGAAGCCAGGAGATTCAAGAAAGTGGCCAAATCCCCAATATTGTCCATGTTTATGCTATCAAGCCCCCCATTCATCAGGTCGGTGATGGTGCTCAACGGGATGTTGAACTCGCCAGCCGCACCCAATTGCGCGACACCGGGGATTGTGATGTTGTAATCGGTGGACGGAATGCCCAAAGAAGACGCCTGCAACTTCAGCGCATAATTGCCTGAATGCGGAACCGGAACCTGCGAACCGAAATTCGCACTCAACGGATAGGGAAAGTCACCCATAACGGGTATTGTGACAATCACATTTCCATTGATACTGGTGGTCCAATTGTCGGGTTTGCCGCCAGTCCAACTTTCAAATCCGCCATTGGGAACATCAGTCTGTGCCACAGCAACCAAGGCGGACAGGATAATAACAAGGGTAAAAAGTTGTTTTTTCATATTGTTTGGGTTTATAGGTTCAAAGTTTCGAGTAAAAAATGAATATTGAATTATGAATTCCCTTTACCATACGCTTGTCCAGTCTTCCCTATCGCGAACAGAAGCGTCCTTGTGATATTCACGCAGTTTGGCGTATTTCAGGAAACTGTTGTGGGCGATGGCTTTCGACAGCACATACCCGTCCAATCCGCCAAAAACACCGCCGCGCAGGAAATAATTGACAAAAAAAGCCGAAAAGCCATGCAAAAATGGCGACAGGGCGTTCGCTTTCTTCCCATTCAGATACAGAATTTTCGCACCTCGGGTGCTGTAATTCCGCTCCGGTTTGGCAAACAACTCATCATAATTATGATAGCGGTAGTGGATCAAATCGGCTTTCAACCGGCAGGTATTCTGTTCCGGCACGAAGGCATGTTGCTTCAAACCAGCAAATTGCAACCGGTCTTTCCGGAATATACGCACCAGATAGTCGGGATACCAGCGGCAGCACTTCACCCATCGATCACCGATATAGTTGCGCCGGCGCACGGCATAGCCGTCGTAGGGTGTGTGTTCCAAATCGATGTGCTGGAGCATGTCCACCAGTTCGTCCGACAACCGCTCATCCGCGTCAATGCTGATCACCCAATTGTTAGAGCAGTACGGCAGGGCCAGATTCTTCTGCAACCCGTCGCCGATATACTCATGCTGATAAACCTTGGCTCCGGCGGCCTTGGCCAGTTCCACAGTCCGGTCCTTGCTGTACGAGTCGGTCACCACCACCTCATCGCACACGCGCAGCAGCGATTGCACGCACGCCGTGATGTTGCGCTCTTCATTAAGGGTGGTTATAATGCCGGTGATTCGCATATTGGATGAATGGGTGAAGGAGGTGAAAAGGGTAAAGGGGGTTAATGGAGTGAACGATATAATAAACAACTATAAAATTCGTGTAAATTCGCGTAATTCGTGGAGTAATTCGTGAATTATGATCGGCGTTCAATGGCGGCGCCCAACGCGTTGAGGCGCTCGACGATATATTGGTAGCCGCGATCAATCTGCTCCACATTCTGGATGACGCTGGTGCCGTTGGCCGACAGGGCAGCGATGAGCAAAGACACACCGGCACGGATATCGGGCGAATACATCGTGGTGGCACGCAGCGGCTTGCGGCGCTCCAGTCCGATGACAATCGCGCGGTGCGGGTCACAAAGCGTAATCTGCGCGCCCATCGACTGCAGGTTGTCAACGAAGAACAAGCGGCTCTCGAACATCTTCTGATGGATGAGCACGCTGCC
>DGGS01000061.1 GCA_002392325.1 Bacteroidales bacterium UBA3868 | reverse complement strand
GCAAGTTCAAGAAAGACTACGGCGAAAAATTCATCGGCGTCGGCATCACTGTAAAAGAGATGCTTGGAGAGGTGAAGTAACTGAATTTACGTATAATTTATTCTAGGCATCCGGCTGCTGGCCGTCGTGGGCTTTCCACATGCACTCCGTGATCTTCATGTCGGAAAATGCCGCCGTGAAAGAGGATTCTTCAGGAGAGCAGGCGTATATGCCGAAGGAAATCTCATCGGCACCCTCATACATGTGGCAGATGCGCATCTGGCTGAAGTTGACTCCGTCGGCAGAACATTCGATGCAGTAGTCGTCGGCCCTGCGGGAGAAACGGTACCACATGGTTTTGACATCGGCGGGGATAGCCGTAGTGGCCCAGTCTGAGTAGCCGTTGTTGGTGGCCACGCTGCCAAGATGCTGAAACTCATCGTTTTCGAATTCCACGGATCCCTTGAGCCAGTTCTCGCTGTCCAGGTACATCACCACGCCGCACTGGTCGAAGCGGTGATGGCTGCCGGTGAAGTCCGTCTTCACGATAAAGGAGAAGAACTTTTCCTCCGTCTCCATCTGGAGCACCGGGGCGTTGTCGTTGCGGAAGTGATAGTAGGTCCTCTGCCAGAGGTCGGTATGCGGAGCAGTGGTGACAACGATGGTGTCGCCTTTAATTTCACAGGAGGACGGCTCCCTGGTCCACTGGAGCTGCTTCAGGTCAACCTGTCCGCCGCCCGCAAGGGCTTCGGTAACGCTGTCAACAAATTCCGTGTCGGAGGTTTTTTGCGAGGGGTTACAACAAGAGACCGCGCAGATGCAGAATCCGATGCCGATGCTTTTAAGGATGTTTTTCATTGGTAGTGAAATAATTATTTCAATTTCAGACCGTCCTTGAATGCCTCGCCTACCCTCTTGGTTACCTGATAATAGCCGTGGGTATAGGGGTCAAAGGCAATCGCATTCACGCTCGCGATATCCACTTTGCCATCTTTGATAAGAGCAGATTCTACCGATGTCTGCAGGACTTTGCCGATAACGCCAAGACCCGTTGCATCGTTCTGAAATTCAACAAATTCACACTCAATGGCAATGGGAAGTTCATTGATTATAGGAGCATCTACCAACGTTGATTTAGTGGCAGTGAGCCCGCTTTTGGCAAACTTGTCCTTATCTTTCCTGGCGGACACAACGCCAAACCAGTCTGCTTCCACAACATGAGCTGCATCGGCGATATGAACGACAAAGCCCTTGCGCCGTTTAATATTTTCAACAGTTTTATGGGTTTCCGTGAGATTGAGTGCAACGTGGTCTCTGTCCATCATGGTGCCCCATGCAGCATTCATCACATCGATGCTTCCATCTTCGTTGTACGTGGAAATAAGTAAAACGGGCATAGGGAAAATAGCCTCGGTTGTCTTGATTGGCTGTTTCATAATTATTTAGTTTTTAGTGATTTTTTCATACAAAGATAAACAATATTCGGCACTTTCCGAAAAATCGTCAACACCTTTGGAAATATTGATAACGGCTGCCTGCGGAACTCCCCTTACCTTTGCATCAGAAATTAAAATTGAAACAAAATGGAAGGATTTATCGTTGACCCAAGAAAGTCAGGCCCAGAGGAGTTCCAGAAAGGAATGAGGGATGTTAAACTTGTTTTCGCCATCAATCATACAATGCCCTACACGGATGAGTATGACAATCTGGTGAAAGAATTATTCGCCGGGAAAATTGGAGAAGGAAGCCGTGTTCTGCCTCCGCTCAACCTGGTCTGTGCCGATCAGGTTACCTTGGGCAAGAATGTCCTTGTGATGGGCGGCAGTCTCATGATGTCCCGCGGCGGCATTACCATCGACGACGGCGCCATGATTGCAGCCAACGTGCAGCTGATTTCCAACAACCACGACCTTCACGACCATGCCCTGCTGGTGTGCAAGCCCGTCCATATCTGTCGCAACGCCTGGATTGGCGCCGGGGCCACCATCCTGCCCGGTGTGACCGTCGGCGAGAATGCCGTCGTGGCTGCCGGAGCCGTGGTTACCAAAGACGTGGCGCCGAATACAGTCGTAGGCGGCAACCCTGCTAAACTCATCAAAACCATAGAATAATGAAACACATCCTCACCCTTGCAGCCATCCTGCTCACAGCGAGCTGCGCTTCACAGGAAACGAAGACACAAAACACCTTACCCATGAACCAGACCACAATCACCCTCAACAACGGCGTCCAGATCCCTCAGTTCGGACTTGGCGTCTATTCCATCCCCGCCGGAGAAACCACTTACAACAGTGTGCTCGCCGCCCTCAAGGCAGGTTACAGGCACATCGACACCGCCCATGCCTATGGCAACGAACGCAGCATAGGACAGGCAGTCAAAGACAGCGGCATCCCCCGCGACAGCATCTGGATCACCAGCAAACTCTGGCCCAATGAATACGGCGAGGAAATCACGCCCAAACAGCTTGACAAGATGCTGGAGCGCCTCGGACTCGAATATCTGGATCTGGTGTACCTGCATCAGCCCCTTCGCGACTACAACGGCGGCTGGAAAGCCCTGGAGGCGGCTCTGGAGGCCGGAAAGGTCCGTGCTATCGGCATCAGCGACTTTGATTTTGACGACGAGCTTTTCAACTCCATCGTAGAGCCCGCCCGCATCAAGCCTCAGATGTTCCAGATTGAGTGCCACCCCTATGCCCAGCGCGAGCACTGGCAGGAAATGGCCAAGAAATACGGCATTAAGATTGAGTGCTGGTTCCCGCTCGGCGGACGCGACAGCCACGGCGAAATCCTCCGCGACCCTGTCATCAACGAGATTGCCAAGGCCCACGGCAAGTCAGCAGCGCAGATCATCATCCGCTGGCACATCCAGAAAGGCTTCTGCGTAGTGCCCGGCTCTTCCAACCCCAAGCACATCCAGGAGAACATCGAGGTCTTCGACTTCGAACTCACACCCGACGAAATGACCAAGATGGCCTTTCTCAACCAGGAGAAGCGCTACTTC
>DGGS01000197.1:446-3383 GCA_002392325.1 Bacteroidales bacterium UBA3868 | reverse complement strand
GGCATTGGGGGCTTTCTCTCGGAACACCCAGCCCTTTTCTGTCTTGTGCAATCCATAATAGAGATGTCCATTGGCCACATCGGAGAGGGTTTGTTTGCCATCGGTAAACTCCAATTCACGAAGCACTGCGCGCTCATGCCTTTTTTGCAGCACCGCAGCGTAAGGTTTCAGGTACAGATCAACCTTAACCAGCTCGGGAAGTTCTTTTACTGCCATTATCTATACAAAAAAATAAGATTTCTGTCCGCATTCCACTCCGCCAACATCTCTCTGAGTTGCATAATCTGCTTTTGGCCTCTGATAACGGGGCGGTTAATTTTCAGATGACGGGTAACCAACATTTTCCCGTTCACCTGTTTGGTCTCGATAATCATATAACCGAAGTCGTATGATTTCTCTATTTCAAAATCCTTGGTCAACCATTCCGCTCCGGCGGGAAGCGACACCGTGTAGGAATACTTTTCATCGGTGGGAGTCACCGCCACAGGGCGTGTGCGGGTGGTGGAGATAGCCGCCGCGCGCAAGTCACAGCCGTATGAGCCGTCATTCAGGTGCACCTGACAATAGCCGTTGATGAGCTTTTCCACTTTGGCGGACACTGTTGCGCTCGAAGCCGAGTATGTGCGTGAGCGGGGTGAATTGACCTCCGAAGCACGCACCGTTTTTTCAGCTTTGAATCCACCGCGGTCGGCCACAACTTTCACATCGGTTTCCATTGTTATCTTGATGGGTTGTGCGTCCCACTCGGTCACCTCGTCGGTAAAGGCGATGAACTGGTCGCCAGCTTTGCGAGCATCGAGGGCCACTCGCCCACCATCCACCGCCGACACATAACAACTCTTGCCGTCCACTATCACCCGCACCGCACTCTCCGGATCGGTGAGCATACTGCTGGCACACACACCGATAACCGCTCTGAAACCGGCATCCTGCAACATGGCCTGCAACAACAAGTTCTTCTCAAAACTGTTACCGCAGTTGGTATTCCACACTGTCGCAGGCGAAGCCACCAAATAGTTCATATAGCGCAACGGAACTTCATTTTCATAAATATTGGTCCGCACATAATCCCTTATGGCCAACATTTGTTCCATTTTGTCCGCATGATCTTTCACAATCTCATCCACCACAGCAGAGAAAGGTCTGTCTTTGCTATAAAAGGCGTTTTGTGTGGACATCCGCATCAAAAAAGCGCTGTATCCGTTAAGCGTGGAAAACTGCAAATACGGCAGGTAGTCTTTCGGCAGATAGGATTTATGCGTATTCGGGGCTATATTATAGAAAACCCATGTATTTGAAGTATATTCATTTTCTGTACGGTAGCCGTCCCCTTGATTCAAAAGGGCATAAAAACGCATATCCTCCGGCACAGAAACAGACACTTCATATTGGTCAATCGGTTCATCCTCATACAATTCCACTCGCTCCATCAACTCTTGCATATAAGGTTGTTTGGTGTGGATGGTATAATCCAGCACGATAGTGGCATCATATTCCAATGCCGTGTGCGTCACCACCATCTCGCGAATGCCATTGAATCGCTCACAGTTCTCGCACGCGAACGGCAGACTGGGATTGAAGGCGTTCTTTGGGGTTTGCACTTTGCTTCCGTCTTTACGGATAGTATAGGATTCGTTTATGGTAAGTGTTTGATATTCGGGATTATACCAAATAAATGTCTCACCGTATGTATCAAAAGCCGCTTTGGAGAACAATTGCAACTCTTTCCGGTAACGATAATCCATACTACCATCCTTATTCAAGGTATAGGATTTTGAAATCAGATGATAGATAGCATCGTATTTTGGGCCGGCGAAGGCAGTCATGCCGAAGAAGAGGATAAGGGCGAGAGATATTGTTTTTTTCATTTTTTAGACTTAAGACTTGAGAGGTAAGACTTTGGATTATCGATTTAATATTACGGGAGTGTTCATAAAGAATTGCTGGTCGATGACGGCTTGGCGGAAGGCGGGCCAGTCGGCCGGCTCATACACGCGTTTGCCGAGGCGGATAGTTTCCTGAAATTCCACTTTGGAGTTTTCCAGTTTGTAACTTCCTTTAAATGACACACAATCGTGGTTTACGGAGCGGTCGTTCGGCACTTTGGCGGAGGTGAATCCCGACGGGACGGTCATGGTCTCTGAGATTTGCACCAGTCGCGAGCAGCGGTCCTTGAAGGGATAATCGCGCTTTTCCTGCGACACATCATAGCGCAGATGCGGCATCGTGAATTTGTAAAAGCCCTTGGCCAGGAACGGCGTCACCACAAGGGTGTTGTCGGTCACGGTGGCATAGTTGGGGATGGCAAACTTGTATGTGATTTTCACGGGATGGTCGAGATAGTTATCCTCATCGGTATATTTCACCGACTTCAATTGGGCATTCGGGTAAAGACTGTACAGTTGGTATTCAAGGTTGTCTTGCCATTCTTGACGGTTTCCGTAGAAGACACCGCGCACGGATCGGTCGGACTGGCCTTCGGCGGTAATGGTCACCGTAGCGGTTAGCGTTCCTTTCAGGTTCACCTTCGACTTAGCGGTCATGCGCAGATAGTGATTCTCGGGATTGGAGACAGGGGTAAGGCCGAGTTTGGCACCTTGGGGCAAGCCCATCAGGTAGTTCTGCTGTTGTTCCGCGCTGGACCAGAGTTCGCGCACGCCGGGCACCCAAGTGGGATCCAGCAGCTGGTAGTTGCCATTTCTTCGCTGCACTACTGTCACGCAATGGTTGAACTGGTCAGCGGGAATATCATCGATGCGCTCACCCGCCATGGTCATGGCGGCGTAGGCCTTGAACCCGGCGGCGCGCAGCATGGCGATGAGCATGCCGGCCTTGTCTTTGCACACGCCGCAGCGGTCGGTGTAGTTCATCTCGCACTTGTGCAGCGTGAAACCCTCGCCCTCGCCCATCGAGATGCCGGCATAGCGGATATTGTCG
>DGGS01000197.1:0-397 GCA_002392325.1 Bacteroidales bacterium UBA3868 | reverse complement strand
TTGTCAGCCACCCAGTGCGTCAGGATGGAGATGCTGTCGTTCTCCGTTTTGGCTCTTTTCAGCAGGGAGTTCACCTTCTGTTTCACCTCATCGGTGGGCACGAAGCTGCCATAATCCTCGTTCACGCCATAAAACCAAGTGGACTTGGACTCCCAGTTTTGTGCGGTGGAGAGCAGGAGTTTTGTTTGGATATCATTGTCCGCCAATGTGTTCGCAGGCACGCTAATGGGGAAATAGTCTTTCTGGGAGAAGGTATAGATCGTGCGGTTGGCATCCTCACGGGTTTCCGTTTTCAGTGTGCCGTGATAGACAGCGTAACGCAAATTCTTGACGGAGAGCACGCTCACGCGGTACACCTTTTCCATCACGGGTTGGTCGCTCCAGAAGGGCACGATAT
>DGGS01000083.1 GCA_002392325.1 Bacteroidales bacterium UBA3868 | reverse complement strand
CGTGTGTTCGGCTAATAACCGACCGCGAGTTCGAATCTCGCCCTCTCCGCAAAACAATCGAGTGATTTTTTTTCACTCGTTTTTTTTTACTATCAATAATTAATTATTACGGAATTTTTCTATTAAAATTTTCTAAAATTAACAAAACTTAATTGTTCATTAAAATTATAGTTATGAAAAGATTTTTTACTCTGTTTGCAGCCATGTGTCTGGTAGTGGCATTGAATGCTCAAAATGTTGATTATCAATTACTCGGATTTGTTGATAATGGAGACCAGCCGAGTCTGATTGAAGAATTGCGTATTGGTATGAACGAGGATCTCACAGTTAATCTTGCCATTGTGAACAATGGTCCTGATGAACTTGCATCTGGTGACTCATTAAAATGTACGATCTCGGTAAATGGATTGTCTCTGGCACAAGGTGGCTATAGTTATGCCCAATTATCACAATATGAGTTGTTGACTGTTGGCTCAGCTTGGGTGGCTCAGCTTGGCCTCTTCAATGCATCCGTCATGGATGCCTATCCTCAATATTTCGGAAATGAATTTGATCTCTGCATCACATTGAGTAATAACATTGCTACGGATTCAGATCCTTCTAACAATACGAGTTGCATCCGCGTTTATCGTGGAGATGTGGGCGTTGAGGATTTTGTGTCTGACGTTATTAAAGTTTATCCGAACCCTGCCACGGATGTGATTAATGTTGCCAATGCTGAAGGTGCTCAAATCAGCGTTTTTGACATGAGCGGTCGCAGAATCTGCTTTGTAGAGAGAGCTTCCGCTAACGAATCTATTGATGCTTCCGCTATCGCCAAAGGCATGTATATCGTTAGAATCGTGGACGGTAAGAATAATATCACAACCAAGAAAGTCAGCGTTGTCCGCTAAACGCATACACTAAGAAATTCAAGGCCCGCATGCATGCGGGCCTTTTTTGTCTCGTAAAAGCGGTTGTCGGATTGACTGATCAGTGAACAATTGGGAAAGAATATGTAAGCAAGATTACTTATTTCCCAAATACACAACCACCACACCTTCTGAATGCAGTTCAATGGTGAATTCGTTGCTCAGTGCTTCGTTCAAACTCCCTTCCCAAAAATGCTTGAAACAGCGCTTTTTGACTGGATATTTCAATCCGTGGAATGTCAAAGGAAGGTGTTCGTTTTTACAGAACACGGATACTTGCTCTCCGGGAAAAGAGGGAATGTTGGTGGTTTGGCGGATGGCCAAAAAACGGCCATGGTCCGTTATCATCATTAAATCCAATTGGTCGCTATAAGTGGCCATGATGCTGAGGTTGGCAATGAAATGATCATCGCGCAAACCGTTGCACCCTATCATTGCGATATGGTCCAGATGTTTAGCCAGACAATATTTTAGGGCTTTCTGAAGGTCGTTGTATTCAGTGGCTTTGTCCTGGTGCGTACAATGTTGCCAGCATTGCAGTTCCTCAGCATTAACCGAGTCAAGATCGCCTACCAGAGCGGTCGGTTCAAATCCGGCGGTTGTCAGTTTGTGCACCGCTCCGTCGCAACATACAATCTCCTTGGCATTGCGAAGGATTTCCAGCGCGGTATCCCCCGTTGGAAACGCCCCATTAGCTACAATAACCGTATGGTATTGACCTGCGATCATATCTAATAGATACTTGATAATCGTTTATCACTGAAAATCTACATCCATTTCACTAGATTGAAATCCTGGTCGTGCGGAAGTAGTGGGTTCTGTGGAATAATGCGGATGGCGCAGTTCCACAACCCCACATCCTTGGCATCCATCTCAAAATGATAGGTAGCGGTATCGTGCTCCTGCTTGACAGGAACGAATGGATATTTGGCGAACAGGCGTGTCCTGCTGCGGTCGTCAGCGTCAGTGAAGACCAGTTCAACCTTAAGGTCATCCGCCGTCAAAGCGCCAGTCTTGATGGTCAGGGTCATGTCCAACTTCTCACCCACATAGAAGGTGTTGTTGATGCGGTCTTCAGACTTGAGCGACACGCATTTGATCATGCTCCAGTTGGCCAGTACCTTTTCCTTCCATCGAAGCAGATTGCGCGCTTCGGCAAGGTTGTTGCCCGTTAAAGTGTGGTAGCGGGATTCCAGTTTATGGTAGAACTTCGTATAGTAGTCGTCCAATTGGCGTTTCATGGTGTAATGGGGCGATATATGCGAGAAGCATTTCTTCATCATCGCCACCCATTCGGTCGGAATGCCAAGATTATTTCGGACATAGAATGCGGGAACAATCTCTTCTTCAATGGTGGAATAAAG
The DNA here is from genome assembly GCA_002392325.1 of Bacteroidales bacterium UBA3868. GTDB lineage: Bacteria > Bacteroidota > Bacteroidia > Bacteroidales > WCHB1-69 > F23-D06. The sequence goes on along the minus strand of DGGS01000083.1, from coordinate 4,901 downwards.
TGTGGCGGCATCCAGCTCGTCCTGCAAGCGGTTGTCTTGGTAGGTGATTTGCTCCTTGATGGCCCAACCTGCACCAGGCACATAGCCCTCGGCCCACCAGCCGTCCAGTACACTGAAGTTGAGTACGCCGTTCATCACGGCCTTTTCTCCGGAAGTGCCAGAAGCTTCTAACGGTCGTGTTGGAGTATTGAGCCAAACATCGCAGCCGGAAACCAGTTTTTTTGCCAGAATCATATCGTAGTTTTCCACGAAAATAATTTTGCCGACAAATTCGGGTTTGCGTGCCAGCTCTATAATACGGGTGATGAGGTCTTGCCCAGCTTTGTCGTGCGGGTGCGCCTTTCCAGCAAACACAAACTGGATGGGATGCTCTTTGTCGTTGAGCAATTCGTGCAAGCGCTCCTCGTTCATGAAGAGCAGGTGCGCGCGCTTGTATGTGGCGAAGCGGCGGGCGAACCCGATGGTGAGCACATCGTCGCGGATGGCTTTCAGCGTGTTGTTGATGAGGGCGGGCGACTCGTTGCGGCGGCGCATCTGCTCGTTGAGCATCGGTTTGATGTCATCAAACATTTCTTTGCGCAGTTCCTGCTTGATCTGCCAAATACGACCGTCATCCACTTGTTCGATTTTATTCCAGAAGTCGGGGTTGGAACGATCGGAGGCGAATTCTTCACCAAAGGTCTCAAGGTGCAGTTGCTGCCATTTTTTGTGCGCCCAGGTGGGGTAGTGCACGCCGTTGGTCACATAACCGATATGCGACTCTTCGGCAAAACGGCCCTCGTACAGGTCGGCGAACATCTCGCGCGACACACGGCCGTGAATGCGGCTCACACCGTTGATTTCTTGCGAGAAACGGCAGGCCAGGATGCTCATGGAGAACTTGTCGTTGGTGTAGTCGTCACGCTTGCGGCCAAGGCCCATGAAGTTTTCCCAAGATATGTTGTATCGTTCGGGGAAACTGGCGAAATAGGTGCGCATCAGGTCTTCGTGGAAAGCATCATGTCCGGCGGGTACGGGCGTATGGGTAGTGTAAAGCGATGAAGCGCGCACCAATTCCGTGGCCACCGACATGTTTACATGCTCTTCCTGCATGATTTGGTAAACGCGTTCCAGGCCCAAGAAAGCGGCATGGCCTTCGTTCAAGTGGAACAGGGTGGGCTTTTCGCCAAGGAGGTTCAGCATCCGCATGCCGCCAATGCCGAGCAGCATCTCCTGCTTAAGTCGGTTTTCCACATCGCCGCCGTACAGGGTGGCGGTGACACCGCGGTCCTCATTCCAGTTCTCGTCAAAATCTGTGTCCAATAGGTACAAGGGGATGCGACCCACATCCACACGCCAAATACGCGCGTAAAGCGTTCTTCCAGGCAGGGCAAGACTAACCTTTTCCCATTCCCCGTTTTTGTCTTTTAACGGTGTAATGGGAAGTTTTGAAAAACTTTGCGGCGGATACAGGTTGACCTGCGCGCCGTGGGCGGAAATCTGTTGGGTGAAATAGCCGTAACGATATAGTAAACCAATACCAATCATGTTCACATTGCTGTCAGAAGCCTCTTTGAGGTAGTCGCCAGCCAGCATTCCCAAACCACCTGAGAATATCTTAAGCTCGTTGCTGATGCCGAACTCCATGCTGAAATATGCAATTTTTCCCTCAGGACGTGTGCAAGGCGTGTCCATGTACGTGCGGAAATCGTCATATACTTTGTCCAGTCTTTTCTGGAAAGTCTCATTTCCGGTAAAGTTTTCGATCCGCTCTAATGGGAGAATCTGAATCAGATGAATAGGATTCTCGGCACATTCTTGCCATAGAGTGGGACCAGCGATCTCTTCAAACAATTCTCTCGCCTCATAATTCCAACTCCACCAGAGGTTTTCAGATAACGATTCAAGTTTCTTGAGCGATTCAGGCAGATGTGACTTGATGGCGATACGGTGCCATTCAGGTTGTTCCATATTGCTGTGCTCCACAATCTGGCTTATGTTGGCAGTCTTGGTTTGATACTGGTCAAAGCGAAGTTCGCTCTTGCTTAAAGCCAAGGTGTATGCCTTCTTATAGTTGTCATACAGATTCGTCCACAATGCTTTTTGGGCAATCTGAATGGCAGTATGGCTGAGGTTGTCCTTCGTTTGTTTGTTGCATTGGCTGTAAAAGGAGATAGCCTTGGCAATATTGTCCACAGTCTCCTCCTCGTTGTAGTCGTTGCGGTCGATGACGGTGACGCTCTGCTGTTCGCCGAATTGGTCGCGCACCCACAAACCGAAGCCGGCTAAGGACGTGGTGACAGTGGGTATTCCGAAAGCGATGCTCTCTAACGGGGTGTACCCCCACGGTTCGTAGTAGGAGGGAAACACGCTGAGGTCAAAACCAATCAGCAAATCGTAATAGCTGAGGTTGAAAATTCCGTCGTTGCCATCGAGATAGACAGGGACATAAACCACTTTCACATGGTTTTCCGGACTGTTGTAAAGTTGATTTTCCGCCAATGCTTTCAGGATGGGGTCGTTATATGGATCATGCAGCACATGGGTGGCGAAGTCGCCCGTGATGGGAGCGTTACCAATTGGCTGTTGCATGCGCTGAAGCAAATCCACCCGTTTCCCGCTATTGCCGGCAGGCACGGTAAGAAATGCCACAATAGTGCGGCTGGGGTGTTGCTGTGACAGCTTCGACAAACTTTTGATAAAGACATCAATACCCTTGTTCTTGAATTCAAAACGGCCACTGTTGATTACCAACATGGCATCTTCAGGCAGTTGTTGTTGCATCAGCGAGGAGGCCACATGCAGCAGGGTTTTGCGTGCGGCGGCGCGTTTGGTTGTGTATTCGTCGCCTTTCGGCACAAAGTCATCCTCAAAGCCGTTGATGGTAATCACATCCGCTGGTTTGCAGAAGAAAGCGTCGCATTCCTTGTTGGTGATGTCACTGACGGTGGTAAAGGCATCCGCATGTTGTGCAGAAAGGGATTCGAGGGAATATTTGGACTGCACACCGAAGCGGCAGGCGGTCTCAATCGGGTTGTATTGCTTGATGTCACTGTACAAAGGAAGTCCGTTGCCGGCAATGCAGCGTCCGAGCACGGTGGCGTGGGTGGTGAACACCGTCGCAATTTGTGGGGCGGTATCTTTCAAATACAAAATACCTGTGCCCGTCATCCACTCATGGAAATGTGCGATGATTTGATCCATGGAGTTGCAGTAGAAATTGTAGAAACTCTCAATCACACGCCCAGCGGCGTAACCGAACAGAGCGGGCTCGATGTAGTCCCACTGTCCTGAAATGGAATCTAATTTGTAGTTAAGCCAGAACTTGGTCAATATTTCGTTCTTTTTCTCGAAGAAAGGCGTGAAATCAACTAAGAAAACAACTGGCGAACCGCAAATGCGCCAGCGTCCGATCCGGACTTTCAAGCCTTCGTGTTGAACAACATCACGCCAATTTTTGTATAGAGAAACATCCTCGATAAAATCATCGCTATGTTCTTTGGATAGATCAGGACCTATGCAGATATAGTTGTCGTGTAGATTTTCCACTACAGTGGCGGCCTTTGTGGATAATACGGTATGGATACCGCCTACTTTGTTACAGATTTCCCAGGCGGTTTCAAAAATGTAATCAGCAATCATATAGTGGGTTATTTTTTTAGGGTGCAAAGATAATAAAAAGCAATGAATTTTTTTTTATTTTTGCAAACTATTTTTAACTTATTGTACAAACATAAAATTTTGAGATATGAATAAAATTATCACTGTTGAAGAAGCCGTTTCCCATATTAAGGACGGAATGACCATTATGTACGGTGGCTTTTTAGGCTGCGGTACTGCTGTGAAAATCGTTGAAGCCATCGCCAAGAAGGGCGTTAAGAATCTTACCCTTATCGGCAACGACACCGCATATCCGAATAAGGCAATCGGTATGCTGATCTCCAATCATCAGGTCAAGAAACTCATTGCTTCACACATTGGCACAAATGCGGATACCGTACAACAATTTAACGACAAGGAACTTGAGATCGAATTCGTTCCTCAAGGAACTTTGGCAGAACGTATTCGTTGCGGTGGCGCCGGATTGGGCGGCATCCTCACCAAAACCGGTCTGGGAACCGTTGTGGAGGAAGGCAAACGCAAAATCGAAGTTAACGGTGAAGAATATCTTTTGGAACTTCCGTTGCATGCGGATGTCGCTCTTATAGGAGCAAGCATTTGCGACGAGATGGGTAACAGCATCTACAAGGGCACTACCCAGAACTTCAACCCGATGATGGCTACTGCTGCCGACCTCGTGATTGTGGAGACGAAAGAACTCGTTCCCACTGGATCCATCCCGATGGAGAATGTTCATACGCCTGGCGCATATGTTGACTATATCGTGAAATAATTCAGTTGACAAAAACAGATAAATGAAAAAGGAGGCCTGAACGCCTCCTTTTTTTATAACCCGTTTTTGATGATTCTTAGCGTGCCAATCATTTGTCTGTGGCGCATGGCTTTGATGAAATAAACTCCGTTGGCCAGACCGTGGAGGTCGATTTCTATTTGATTGTCTTCCACGGAATAGGTCCCGATTTTTCGCCCGTATGCGTCAAACAATTGTAATTGTGTGAAATCCGTATCGCCAGTAACGGTCAGCAGACCGCTGGTAGGATTGGGGAACGCCCGTAAGGCCTGCGCCATCGGATGCTGGGCGATGCCCGTGACAATGGTCAGATGCAGGGTGATGACGCTGTCGCATTCTTGGAGGGTTGAGAGATGGAAACTCACTGTGGAAAGATCAGGCGTACCTTCCTCAAAGGTGGTGTCGATTTGCCCGCTGACAAAATGGTAGGGCAGGTCGTTGGTCGTAATGGTGACGGTGGTGTCCACGGCATAGGTCGGATTTACAGTGACCACAACGGTATAAATGGTGT
>DGGS01000004.1 GCA_002392325.1 Bacteroidales bacterium UBA3868 | reverse complement strand
AGCATGAACTCCTCGATGAGCCAGTTGGCTTCTTTCTGTTCTTTAAGATATACTCCGATGGGATGCCCTTGCTCGTCCAGTTTGAATTTCACTTCTTCGGTTTCAAAATTGATGGCGTTGTTGTCGAAGCGCTTTTTGCGCATAATTTGCGCTAACGCATTGAGCTTCAGCAATACATCCGACAGGTCGCCTTCGCCGGTTTCAATGATTTGCTGCGCCTGTTCATAGTCGAAGCGACGGTCGGAGTTGATGACGGTGTGCCCGAACCACTCCTTGTGCACTTTGGCGTTGTCGTCCAAGTCGAACACGGCACTGTAGCACAGTTTGTCCTCGTGCGGGCGCAAGGAGCAAAGGTTGTTGGAGAGTGCTTCCGGCAGCATGGGGATGGTGCGGTCCACCAGATACACGGATGTGCCACGGTCGTATGCCTCCGCATCGAGCGCGGTGCCCGGGCGCACATAGTGAGTGACATCCGCAATGTGAATGCCGATGCGGTACAGGCCATTGTCGAGTTTCTCAAACGACAGCGCATCGTCGAAGTCCTTGGCATCCGCAGGGTCGATGGTGAAGGTGGTGATGTTGCGGAAATCGCGGCGCTTGTTGATCTCGCTCTCCGGGATGTTTTTCGGGATGTTGTTGGCCTCCTCTTCCACCTTGTCGGGGAATTTGAGCGGGAAGTCGTTCTCCGCCAGAATGGCCAGCATCTCCACATTGTTGTCGCCGGGTTTGCCCAGCACATGGATGACCTCGCCCAGCGGACTGCGTGTCCCTGATGGCCAATCAACAATCACCACCACCACTTTGTCGCCGGATTTGGCTTTCTTGAGCAGCCGTCCGGGGATGATGATGTCGCGACGGAAATAGGCGTTGTCGGGGATGAAGTAGGCCACGCTCTTGCGGATGGAGATGGTGCCCACGATCTGTTTTTTGCTCCGTTGAATCACTTCAACCACTTGGCCTTCAGGGCGTTTCCCTTTTCGAAGAGGGAATACGACCACCTTGACAATGTCGTTGTTCAGCGCATTGCCCAGGTTGCCGTCGGCGATGAAGATGTCCTCTGCCAGCGATTCGTCGCGCGTGTCGTTGGTGTCGTTTTGCGGGATGACAAAGGCCATGCCGCTACGCTTCATCTCAATCTTGCCGATGATGTAGTTGCGGCCGTTATCCTTGCCTTTCAGCTGCTTGTAGTTGACGCGGTACTTGCCGCGGCCGGCCTTGAGCAATAGTTTGGCCGCCACCAGGCGGTCGATGTGCTCTTTGACCTCCTCACGACCTTTTTTGTCGTATATGCCGACTTTCGCGGCGATTTGTTTGTAGTTGAGTTTTTCGTTTTTGTCCTGTGACAGGGATTCCAGGATTTTTTTTGATAAGTCTTTCATAGTGTTGAGACGCACGGCCGTGCGTCTTTACTTTATTCTTTATTATTGAGACGTACGGCCGTACGCCTTTACAATATATTTGCCTTGGTCATCATAGATGAACCAGGCTTTGAGTTCGGGGTGTGTGTCAAGCACCTTATACGAGGCCTCCATGCCGAGCACCATGAAGGCGGTGGCGTAGGCGTCGGCAGTCATGCAGTCGGGGGCTATGACGGTGACACTCAGCAGGTTGCTTTGTTCCGGCTTGCCGGTGACGGGATCCAGGATGTGGGTGTAGCGCACGCCGTCCTGCTCAAAGTAGTTGCGGTAGTTGCCGGAGGTGGCCACCGCGCGGTCGCGCAGGTCGAAACGCTCGCTGCTCTCAGTCGGACCGTCGGCGGTTTCCGTGGGCACTTGGATGCCAACACGCCATGGTTTCCCGTTTTTCGTGCCCAATGCGACAATCTCGCCGCCGATTTCCACGATACAGTTGCCATAACCCTGTTCTTTCAAAAACCGTGCCACTTGGTCCACTGCATAGCCCTTGGCAATGGCGTTGAAGTTGAGTTGCACGCGCGGGTCTGCCTTGACAATGCGTCCGTTTTGAACGGTAACCAACTGACTGCCAACAAATTGTTTGACGGAGTCAATTTGCGCTTGCGGGACCACCGTCTTTTGGTTTTTCCTCCCGAATCCCCACAACTCGATCAACGGTTGGCAGGTGCAGTCGAAAGCGCCGTTTGTCTCGCGGCTGATTTCCAAGGATTTCTGCAGAATGGTCAGGAAGGATTCATTTGGCGTAATATCCTGACCTTGATTTATTTGCGAGATGATAGAAGTGGTGTCAAAAATGGAGAAAGTGCTATTCACCTCTTTGAGTACGGAATCCACTTGGCGTGGCAGACTTGCGGATGATTGCCCAAGATATGTGACATGATATAAGGTGCCGAAGGCGGTGCCTTCCAAGTGCTGGATGGGTTGTTGTCGGCAACTTGCGCACAGAATCAGAAGCAGGAGAATATGGATTGTCTTTTTCATCATTTTCAAATAAAACGCAAAAATAATAAAAACATAAACTTTTCGTTCTTTTTTCGTTATTTTTGCCCGCTAAAACCAAACTACCTATGAAAGTACACTTTATCGCTATCGGCGGTAGTGCCATGCACAACTTGGCTATCGCCTTGAAACTGAAAGGATTTGAAGTCACCGGTTCCGATGATGAGATTTTTGAACCCGCTAAGGGGCGCCTGGCCAAATATGGCATTCTTCCCGAATCTATTGGCTGGCACCCCGAGCGCATTACGCCTGACTTGGACGCCATCATTCTGGGTATGCACGCCCGTATTGACAACCCTGAATTGGTTAAGGCAAAGGAACTTGGACTGAAAATTTATTCATATCCGGAATATCTGTACGAACAAAGCAAAGACAAAATCCGCATTGTGGTAGGGGGAAGCCATGGCAAAACCACCATCACTTCAATGATTATTCATGTTTTGCAGCAAAACCATATCGATTGCGACTACATGGTGGGTGCGCAATTGGACGGTTTTGAGGTTATGGTGAAACTTTCGGAAGAGGCCAAAATCATGGTTATCGAGGGGGACGAATACCTGACTTCACCCATTGACCGCCGTCCGAAATTCCATGTGTATCAGCCCACTATCGGCATTGTGAGTGGAATTGCCTGGGATCATATCAATGTTTTCCCGACATTTGACATCTATGTGGAGCAGTTTGAGATTTTCGCCAATATGATACCGGCTGACGGCAAGTTCATATACTGTGAGGATGATGAGGTGCTCCCGAAGTTGAGTGAGCGTATCACAGGAACGCACAAACAGCCGTATGGGGTTCATCCTCATCACATTACTGATGGTGTAACCTACCTGGAAACACCTTATGGAGAGTATCCGCTGCAGATTTTCGGAAAGCACAACTTGACCAACCTCAATGCGGCGCGCTACGCATGCATGGCGGTTGGAGTAGGAGAGGAGGATTTCTATAAGGCCATCTCCACCTTCAAAGGCGCTTCAAAGCGTCTTGAATTGGTGACGAAGAGCGGTGATTGTGCTGTATATAAGGATTTTGCGCACTCTCCCTCTAAGCTCAAAGCCACCATCTCGGCGGTGCGAGAGCAGTTCCCTGACCGGCATTTGGTGGCCTGTATGGAGTTGCACACTTTCAGCAGTTTGACCGAAAAGTTTTTGGCGCAATATGCGGGTGCGATGAACGAGTCGGACACAGCCATAATTTATTATTCTCCAGAAGCCATTAAATTGAAAAAACTTCCTCCCATAACTCCCGAAATGATTTTCAACGCTTTCGGAAGAGAGGATATCCAAATCTTCAACGATTCTTCTTTACTTAAAGATAACTTATTGAGAATCAATCCGAAAAACACTGTTTTTTTGCTGATGTCATCAGGTGATTTTAATGGATTAAATATTTCCGAACTGGGAGAAAAAATTATATCTTTGCGCGCTCAAAAATAAAACAATCAAAAAATAAATAATACTATGAAAAAGCTTGGTTTATCAGTACTTATGATTGCGGTGGCAGTTTTCTGCTTCGCGCAACCCAAGATTCAATTTGAGAAAACCACCTATGATTTCGGTAAAATTCGCGAAGAAGGTGGTAAGGTAACGGGTGTGTTTGAATTCACCAATATTGGCGACAGTGATCTGGTGCTTACCAATGTGCGCCCTGGTTGCGGTTGTACTGCCGCAAACTACACCCATGATGCCGTGGCTCCCGGTCAGAAAGGCTACATCGAAGCCACATACAATCCTTACAATCGTCCTGGTGCGTTCAACAAGAACATCCGTGTTACGACCAACGAACCGCAGTTCAAAGGTGAAAAACCTTCCTCCCCTCACATGATTTTCATCAAGGGTGAAGTGATCAAGCGCCCTCCTACCATTTTTGAGAAAGCAGGTTTTAGTGCCGGCAACGGCATGTCCCGTATCAAGGAGTCGAACTTCAAACACGACATGCTGAATACTCAATCGGTGAAGGACACACTGCAGATTCACAATTTCTGGAACAGACCGATTTCTTATGAAGTGGAATCCAATGGTTATGTTTCTGAAGTTTACCGTTCTTTTGGTCAATCCATTCTCCCGGGCCAAGATGGTATCCTGGTGCTGAAATATGATGCTTCCAAGCGTGGCGAGTTTGGCCAGCTGAAAGACCGTGTCATGATTTCCACCAACGATTCCATTGAGTCCAAGAAGATGGTTTATTATTCCGTTAATATTCGTGAGGATTTCTCCAAACTTACCAAGAAACAGCTGAAAACTGTTCCCGTAGCGAATTTTAGCGCCACAGAACTCGATTTTGATCATGTTCAGAAAAATGCTCAAGAGAAGAGAACGATTGTTGTGACCAACAAGGGTAAAGATCCTCTGATTCTGCGTGCTACACAATCCAGCAACGGAATGTTCAAGGTTGCCTCCGACATCAAGGAAGTGCCTGCAGGCGGTAAGGCCAATGTTATCGTCACTTTCAGAGCCAGTACTCGTGCCGGTAACCAGCAGGGCACGGTTGAGATCATCACGAACGATCCGAACAACCCTATTCAAGTAATCAATGTGAAAGCGCAAATCCTGTAATAGGTTGTGCTTTTTTACGCCCAATAAAAAAAGGGGATCCGATTGGATCCCTTTTTTTTGTTCGGAATAGCACCTTTAGGTTTTGGGCGTGCAATTAATTTAACCCGTATTTCTTCACATAATCCTCAATCTCATTGTAAAGCAGATCTTTACGGATTACTTTCTTGTCCTTGTCCAAGAAGAACATGAATGGGATGGTGCGGGTGTCGTACAACTCATTGTCCTCGATGGTCTGGTCGAAATTCCATCCGTGCAGGTAACTCGGGTTGGCCTCTGAAGATTTCAGGTAGTTTTTCCATACCTGTTCGTCGTCTTCGAAATACACGGTGAGCACTTTGAGGTTGCCCTTGGCGATAGCCGTGTTCAAAGCGGGGAAATTGGCCATTTTGCCACGCACTTCGCGGCAGGTTGGGCAGGTCGGATGCTGTAGATACAGAAGCAGGTAGTTGCTCTGAATATCGTACAGGGAGGTGGTGTCGCCATTGGCCATCACAATACGGAAGTTGGGAACCAGATCCCCTTCCAGATTCTTGTTGATGGTTTTCAACTCTCGGCTGCATCGTCTGGTACGGTCCTCATCCAACTTGGGGTAGGAGAGTATGTTCTGCAGCATTTTGATGTAGGTGTGTTCCACTTTGTATGGGGAAATATTGCTGCCCAGGATTTTTTCCACCTTGTCATAGAAGCGATACAGGGATTGCTCATTGACGCGGGCGGAATTCAGGGCGGCAACCACGAAAGTGTCTAAATCCTTACGGTCAAGCTGGTAGATGATGTTGCAGAATTCTTTGATTTTGTCATCGGCAATCGGAGTGTCGAAAATGCGCGGGTCACTCCAAGGGAAATTGTCGAAAAAGTGCTCCACTATGAATTTTTGATACAAATCCCTGTTCTGGTAGTATTCCTGGGGCATCTCAGGAATGCTTCGGGCAAGCTGCACGATGGAAGCGAGCAAATTGCCCTTGTTCTCTTGTATGACAGACAATTGGTAGTCGTCTTGTGCCTTATTGATGCGTTTGGCTTTGGAGGTCAGCGAGTCGGCCAGCACACGCAGCATATATTGCGGCATGCTGCTTTGTGCTTGCTGGAATTCCGCATCCAACGCCCTCATTTGAGCGCCGAAAGTTTGAATGGTGGAGATGTATTTCACATTGTTCGTGTTCTCATCGCTGCCTTGGTATATGACGGTGTCATTGGTGATAATGACTGTGAATTTCTGATTCTTGTTGTTGGAAATCAGGAAAGAACCTACTTTATTGGTGTCGCCGATGATCCAATAAAAACCGGCGGGCAGTGACTGCTTGTCCTTAAAGGAGACCTCACTGCTATAGGGTTGGGTGTAGGATATTTTATGGTTTTTGTCATGATTGTATGACTCAATCTTGACAGAATCAAATGGGTTAGAGGTGAGTTGCACCTTGATGTCCATTTGGGCGAGGCATGATAAGATGCTGATAATCAGAAAACAGGATGTGATAACAAATCTTTTCATATGCATTTCAGAAAGAACATTCGGAATCGGTTTCGTCAGAAAGGTTTAATTGTTGGAACGCGTCAGAGAAGTGCAAGGGTAAATCCGAGGCGACGAGTGACCTCGGGTCGTGCGTGTTGGTGTAAAGGTCACCTGCCAGCCCGTGGATGAAAACGCCAAGCAGAGCGGACTCGACGGGGTTGTATCCTTGTGCCATTAACGATAACAGCAATCCGGTTAGCACATCTCCGCTGCCGGCGGTGGCCATGCCCGCATTGCCGGTGGTGTTCACGAATTGCTTGCCATCGGGTAGCGATATGACCGTGTGCAGTCCTTTCAGAACCAGGATTACCTGATATCGTTCGGCGAAGGATTGTGCCTTCTGCAGTCGTTCAAAGCCATTGTCGCAGTTGCCTGCCAGTCGCTCAAATTCTCCAAAATGAGGTGTCAGAATGCTGTATGGGGGCAAAAATGCCAGCCAGGTTTTGTTCTCCGACAGGATGTTCAGGGCGTCGGCATCTAATATGATGGGCGTGTGTACCTCATCGAGGATGTTTTTGAGCAGGGTGACGGTTTGCGGTGCGGTGCCGATGCCAGGTCCGATGGCGATGGCGTTGATGCTTTTTTGCAGACGGCTCCAGTCGAGTGAACTGCAATGATGCTCATTGGTGTCAATGTCCAAGATGGCTTCGGGAAGTCGCGCGGGGATATGTTGGGCGGCAAGTGCGGGGGTGTGCACAGTGACTTTGCCGGCGCCACCACGCAGGCATGCGGTAGCGGCCAATATGGCGGCGCCAGGCATGTTGGAGCTTCCCGCTACCAGCAGTCCGTGTCCGAAAGTGCCTTTGTGGGCGAATGGCGGCAGCGGCCGCAGTAGTCCGGAAACGGATTTGAGTGTCAGGTATTCACGGTCCCACACCAACTCCGGTGGCGCGTTCATGCCAATGTTGACAATTTGGACATCTCCGTAAAACGGCAATGCGTCGGGCAGGAAATAGGCGAGTTTGGGATATTGTATGCTGAGGGTTTGGTCTGCCATGACAACACAAGCGTCCGAGGGGGTGGGCATATCCGCAAAAAGTCCCGAAGGCGTGTCAATGGCGATCACCATGGCGTCAGAACGGTTTATGGCGTTGATGGCATCGGCATAGATGCCGGTGGCGGGTTTGTTGAGACCGATGCCGAAAATGGCGTCCACAACCAGTGTCTTGCTCGTCATGTCTGCCACAACTTCCTCGTTGAAAACGGATAAGCGCGCGTTTGCGTTTTCGCTCACTATCGCTTCCCAGCGTTTTAAGTTGGTTTCCATCTCGGGCGAACGGTGTGCGGCGCCGCTGTCACGCTCGCAGAGTATGACATGGACGGCGGGACTATGGTGGAAAAAGGGTTCGGACAGGAGGCGGGCAATGACCAGTCCGTCACCGCCATTGTTCCCCGTGCCGCAGAATACCCTGACATCTTCAATATCGTGGTTAAATATAATGCAATCAATGATTTCGCTGCAACATTTTCCGGCTCTCTCCATCAGGTCTTGCGAGGAGATGGGCTCGTTGCGCATGGTGTATTGCTCACATTCCCGTGTTTGGGGAACGGACAAGATAAATGGTTGTTGGATAGATTTTTCTATCTGCATCTTGATGAGCGGTTTTTTAAAGGTTGCAAAAATACGAATTTATAAGATTCCTTCTTCCAGAAAACTGAAATATGATCTTTTGTGGAGGATGATATGGTCGGTGAGATGGATGTTGAATAATTTTGCCGCCTGGTTGATTTGTTTGGTGAGTTCCAAGTCTTTCTGGCTCGGACGCAGGGAACCGGAGGGGTGGTTGTGGCAGACGATAAGGTTTGTGGATCCGGATGTGATGGCCTCTTGCATGATCAGACGCACATCCACTGCCGTGGTTGTCAAACCGCCTTTTCCTATTTGGCAGATTTTGAGTATTTTTGATGCCTGGTTCAAGTAGATAGCCCAAAACTCCTCATGTTTCAGCCGTGCGATTTTGTCCTGCATGATATTCATCACATCATAACTGGTTAGGATTTGTTGTGCTTCCGTTACCCGTTCGGAGAGCATTCGGTGGCATAGCTCAAATGCGGCCAGCAGGGTGGTGGCCTTTGCGGTTCCCACTCCCTTGACTCCAGTGAGTTGGTTGAGGTCACTGTCCGCCAGTCGGTTCAATTGGTTCCCGCTGGATGCCAGCAGTCGTTTGGCAAGGTCCACGGCACTGTCGGTCGCGGTGCCGGTACGCAATAGTATGGCAATGAGTTCAGCATCCGACAGTGCGGAAGCCCCGCGGGCAGCGAATTTTTCGCGTGGACGGTCCTGGCAACTCCACTCTCTGATGGGGATTCGCCCTGTCTCAATGTCCGTGTTGTGTGAGGTCATTATACCGTATGTGCCCGCTTGAGCAGGTATGGCAGCAGGATTTGGTCAAACCCTTGCGTGATGTCGGCAGGAATGAGGTCAATCTGATATTGGCCGCATTTGACTTTTATTTCATGGAAATAGTCGTGGACAGCGGTCTGGTAGAATTCGCGTATGTTGTTGGCATGAACCTTGATCTCCTTCCCGGTCTCCATGTCCACAAAACGATAAAGCCGGTTCTCAAAGGCGAAGTCGTATTCCATGCTCTTGTCAAAAGTGTGGAATACCAGCACCTCGTGCTTGTTGTGGCGCAGGTGCCCCAGCGCCAGCATCAGTTCATCCATGTCCTTCTGACTTTCGAACATGTCGCTGAAAATGATGACCAGCGATCTCCGATGTATTTGTTCGGCTATCTGGTGCAACGTGTCTGTCACCATGGAGGAACGGTGCACTTCGGTGCCGATAGGTTGAAGAATCTTCTCCAGTTCCCGGTAAATCATCTTGTGGTGCGCGTCGCCCCCGCGTGCTTGCGTGTGCAGGTCAAGTTTGTCGGAAAAAACGCTGAGTCCTACCGCATCTCGCTGACTCTTAAATATTTGCATGAGGATTGCCGCGGCATATACCGCAAAGAATATTTTGTTGGGTGAGGCAAGTGTGTATTTTTCCCGGATGGGGAAATACATTGAGGAGGAGTTGTCGATGATAAGGTGGCATCGCAGATTGGTCTCTTCCTCGTACTGCTTGACGAAGAGTTTGTCCGTGCGGGCGTAGAGTTTCCAGTCGATGTGCCGGATGGGCTCGCCAGTGTTGTATTGGCGGTGCTCGGCAAATTCCACGGAGAAGCCGTGCATGGGACTCTTGTGCAAACCCGTGATGAATCCTTGTACCACCTGCTTGGCGACAAACTCAATGTGGTCGTATTGCGTTATCTTCGTAAGGTCTATCGTGTATGCCATATCATCGGTTCATTTCAAACTGCAAAAGTATGATTTTTCTGCTTGCAATCGGACAGGTGACTTTATTTTGCGGAAAAGTCCTCCAGCGTGCGCAGAAAAGAGTCCGAAAACCGGTAGGAATAGAGGTCATTCTCGAAAATCTGGTCGTTGGAAAATAAAATGGGAGCCCTGCCGGTCGCGTAGAACAAGACAGCGGGAAAATGATGGACCTTTTTTGTTATTTTGCGTGGATAACCCGCTGCTCGGTCGGTAGCCAGAAAAAACAGACTATACGGCCTATTAAGATGTTGTCTGATTTCACGGTTTAGTTCACGCTCTTGCAAAGCTCCCGGTATGAATGGATACATAATGCCTGCCCGGATATTCGTAGAATCCAATGCATTCATAGTTTGAAGTAGATAATGACTGCATGAAGAACAATCTAATTCATTGTGTAGTAGGAAGATGTATTTGCCTTTGGGTAGGTTTTCGAGCGATGTTAGTTCTTGTTGCTCGTTATAGAAGAAGGGCAGTTGGGTAAGATTATCTTCCGACAAAGACATGATTCTGATCTTGAAAACAGGATCGTGGTGCCTGAAATACTGGTCTTTGTTTTTCTGATACTCTTCATAAGTCATGTTGTGCCATGGTGACTCGCAGTCGGCTGACAACTCTATCAGGTGTCCGTTCCAACTCGTTCTGGCCAAATCTTCTAAAGGTTGTAGCAAATTGAAAGGAAAATAGTCGTCAGAGAAGGATAACGCGCTGGAACAATGACGGTTGTATATGGTGGAATGGCCAGCGGAGTCCGCAATGGCAAACATTGGCGCTGATTTCCGCGTGCAGGTGTCGTATTGAGTGTAGAACAACAAGTATCTGTTGTGGAGAGGGAAGACCATTTTAGGGTATGAATAATTGAAAATATGGTCTTTGGTGGCGTAAATCCGTTCTATCCCATACGGTATTGACAGACTTTTTTGGATATAATCCTTTTCAAATGGGTGCCAAAAGGGCAAATCAAAGCGGATGTCTTCAATCCAGGTCCCATCCAGTCCGTATTTGTGTAAAACAGGGAATCGGGTGCTCAGGAAAAATAGATTGTTCTCATTGTGAAAGAGGTAGCGGTTAGGGCTCGCCTGCACCACATGTGGCGCTTCGTAGGCGAGCTCCCGGACAAAAATCTCCTGTCCAAGTGACCGGTCAAATCGGAACCAGCGGTATCCAGTATCATGGTCTTCTTCCAGGTAATACAGTTGGTTTTGGTGCATATAGACTGCTTTGACATTTGGATGCTCGAGCATAGTGTCAAACTCAAATGTTTTTTCAGTCGTTTTACGGTAAAGGAAAATTTGGTTTTGGACGGAAATCACACAACGGTTATCGTGAATGTCGAAATCGTTGATCCAGCAATTGCTGGCAAAACGCTCTGCTTTCATGGTGGTTTTAGGCAGCGGAAGGTCGAATTCGAAAGTGTGGTAATCGTTTAGGGAAAAAGCGTACATGTGGGCGGCGAAGTCATTCTCCGCTTCCTGAAACGCCTTTCTGTCAGCGAAATAGAAAATACTGTCGCGGATGCCGCATTGCAGATGATTCATATCATAGGGCAGTTTGGAGTAGGTCGCGGCAACAGCTGTGTCTAATGTGAACTGCTGGCCGATCCAGGACTGGCATACACCAACCGGAGTAAGCCATGCCATAACGATAATACCGATGATAACCGATTGCGCTTTCATTGTCTTGTCTCGCTAAAACCGCTTTTTAGGAAGGAATCCGTTATCGTCTGTATTGCAGAAGGTCGGACCGGGTGAGGTAGATCATCATGGTTCCTTCACCGTATGCATTGTATTTCCATTCGCCCTGTACCATGTAAGTGTCATAGCCGTTGTTGGAGTTGCCTCTCGTGGCGATGGTTTTCGTGGCGCTTCCGCGAAACGAACCTCTGGAGCTGCGTTCTTCACTTTTTGCCAGCATCTCGTTGATGGCATCGGAAATCAAAGGGGCGATGCTGCTGGGTACTTGGCCGATACAATTCATGGTATAGGTGTTTTGCCTAGGCACTCTGCAGGCGCTCCAGCCGGCTCCCGAACAATCTAATGTGGCCGGAGTGTTTTCATCCAGTGAGGGCGTGTATAAGATGTCATTGTATAAATTTAACCAGGCCCAATAACCGCCGTTGGTTTTGTGAATGATGACAATCGGTTTGTCACCTTCAGCATATACACTGAATCCAATAAGACATGCACTTAAAAGAAATAATAGTTTTTTCATAGTTTCGATTTTTTTTAATTGATAATATTTTGTTTCTCCACTTTCGCAGGACAGGCTTCGCTCGGCGTGAGTCTTATTCCAATAAGCCCCATAAAATGTCTTGTTCAATGGCTGGTCATGGTTTTTGAATGTGTATGTTTAGTGACTTAAAATGCGTTTCATACAGAGCAGCCAACACTGTATGTTTTTCAACAGCACAAAAATACAATGACAATAGTGGCTTTGTCAAGAGTTTTTCGGAAAAAATTTTCACTCTCATTTATAATAACTTATGAAAAATCAATATGTTAAATTAAGAAATGATTGTTAATTGAAATGGTTGTTTTTCGGAGTTTTTAGTAAATTTTTAATTAATTTGTTTAAAACCCAATTCGATTTTTTTGAGTTGGTAAAGTGAGGTTGGTTTTCTTTTCACGATGCATTTTTTTGTATTTTTGCACCTCAACTTTATACAAATCACGGTTATGAAAAACAACATTATCATTATGAGTATTATCGCGCTTGGAGTGGTATGTGGCGCCTGTCACAAGAAAGAAGACACTTCTCTTAAAGACAATCCTTTTATGCAGGAATGGAACACACCGTATGGGGTTCCGCCGTTTGACAAGATTAAGATTGAGCATTATCTTCCTGCATTTCAGGAAGGTATGCGTCAGCAGAATGAATGGATTGAGAATATTGTGAACAATTCTGAGGATCCGACCTTCGGAAACACTATTATCCCGTTGGAGTACAGCGATGAGTTGCTGAACAAGGTGAGTTCGGTGTTTTTCAATCTCCTGGAGTGCTGCAACAGCGAAGAGATGGAGCGGTTGGCCGACACACTCATGCCGTTATATACGAAACATGGTGATGATATCATGTTGAATGACAAGTTGTTCAAACGGGTAAAGGCCGTTTATGACAACCGTGCGAATGAGAATCTCAATCCAGAGCAACTCCGTCTTTTGGAAGAGACCTATAAGGGATTTGTCAGAGGCGGAGCCAATGTGCCGGTGGAAAAACAGGCACGATTCCGCGAGATTAACACGAAACTGGCCACGCTGACACAGAAATTTGGCAACAATGTGTTGAAAGCCACCAACGGTTATCAACTCGTGTGTGCCGACAAGGCCCGATTGGAAGGACTGACCGAGCAGCAGTTGCAGACTGCCGCCGAACTGGGCAATGAAAAGGCCGAGACCAAAGGCAAATATGTCTTCACATTGGATATGCCCACCTTGGAACCGTTCCTGATGAACTGTAAAGACCGTGACCTTCGTAAAGAGATTTGGACGGCCTATTCCTCCCGCTGTCTTGGTGGCGAGTTTGACAATGAGAAGATTATCAATGAGATTGTAAATTTGCGTTTGGAAAAAGCCAAGATTATGGGTTATGACAATTATGCCAACTATGTGCTGGATGATTGTATGGCCAAGAATGCGGATAATGTGTATGCTCTCCTGAACCAGGTTTGGACCCCTGCATTGGCAAAGGCCAAGGAAGAGGCCGCCTTGTACCAGAAAATGATTGCCAAAGACCATCCTGGCGCCACGCTGGAACCGTATGATTGGCGTTATTACAGCGAGAAACTCAGAAAAGAGAAATATGACTTGAATGATGAGGATATCCGCCCCTATTTTTCACTGGACACCGCCCGCAACGGTCTTTTCATGGTCTGCAACAAACTGTATGGGTTGACTTTCCAAGAGAACAAGGATATTCCGGTTTACCAAGAGGATGTGAAAGTTTATGAGGTGCTTGACAACAACGAAGTGATCGCTATTGTGTATATGGACTTCTTCCCGCGCGCATCCAAACGCAGCGGCGCCTGGATGACCAACTTCCGTGAGCAATACTACACACGAGAGGGTGAGAATGTGATTCCGGTGGTGTCGCTGGTGTTCAACTTTACAAAACCTTCTGGAGACAAACCCTCCATGCTCAATATTGATCAAGTGCAGACGCTGTTCCACGAGTTTGGCCACGCCCTGCACAGCATACTCTCGCGCTGTCACTATCGTTCCCTTTCCGGCACGAATGTGCCCCGTGACTATGTGGAGATGCCGTCGCAGTTTATGGAGCATTTCGCCTTTGAACCGGAAGTGCTGAAGATGTACGCCAACCATTACAAAACCGGGGAGAATATTCCCGAGGCGCTGGTTAAGAAAATAGAAGCCGCATCCACCTATGGTCAGGGATTCATCAATACAGAACTGCTTGCCGCTTCGTTGCTGGATATGGATTACCATACGATTACGGCAAAAACCGAAGTGAAATTGCCTGAATTTGAGGACCAGCAAATGGGGAAAATCGGACTGATATCGTCCATTATCTCACGGTATAAGAGTCCTTATTTCCAACACATCTTCTCCGGTGGCTATGGAGCGGGCTATTACAGTTACACTTGGTCTGCTGTGCTGGACAATGATGCGTACGAGGCATTCAAAGAAAACGGCATATTTGACCAGACAACGGCTACTTCATTCCGCACCAATATTCTGGAACGCGGCAACACCGACGACGCCATGAACCTCTATATGGCGTTCCGAGGCCATGAGCCGTCCATTGAGCCGTTGCTTAAGAATCGAGGACTGAAATAACATGTTTTTATGGGTTGTGGCGGTCGCGCAGGACCGCCATAACTTTTCATTAATCCATATTACCCATTCATGAGCGATATTCAGCAGGAAATTGCCCGTCTTTCGGAAGAAATCAATCGTCACAACTATTATTATTATATGTTAGACGATCCTAAAATCAGCGACTATGATTTTGACCAGTTGCTGCAAAAACTCATTGACCTGGAACGGCAGTATCCTGAATATGTGCGCCCCGACAGTCCTACGCAAAGGGTAGGGGGCACCGTTACCAAGCAGTTTGCGAGTGCTGCGCACATCTATCCGATGCTGTCGTTGGGCAACACCTACTCGGAGGGTGACTTGTTGGAGTTTGACACGCGCGTGCGAGGACTCCTCAACGGTCCGGTGGAGTATGTTTGCGAGTTGAAATACGATGGCGTGGCTATCAGCTTGATTTATGAGCATGGTGTTCTGGTTAGGGCGGTCACGCGCGGTGACGGCACTCGTGGCGATGTGGTGACGGCCAATGTGAAGACCATCGGTTCGGTGCCGCTGAGTCTGACGGGCGATTATCCCGACCTGCTTGAGGCGCGTGGCGAAATCATCATGCCATACGACAGTTTCAACGCCCTGAATGCTGATCGTGAGGAGATTGGGGAACAACCCTTCGCCAACCCGCGCAACGCGGCCTCCGGAAGTCTCAAACTTCAAAACTCCGCCGATGTGGCCAAACGCGGTCTGAGTTTCAAATTGTATTACGCTTTAGGTGAGAACCTGCCGGAAAACAATCATTTTGCCCGCCTTCGCAAGCTGCACGAGTGGGGCTTCCGTTTCCCCGATGTGATGGAGAAAGTCACCGATTTGTCAGGTGTGATGGATTTCATTCGGGTTTGGGATGAAAAACGCAAAGAGTTGCCCTATCCAATCGATGGCATCGTCATCAAGGTGAATGATTTTGCCCAGCAGCAGCAGGTGGGTTCCACCGCCAAAAGTCCGCGATGGGCTATTGCCTACAAGTTCAAGGCGGAGCGTGTTTCCACTCCGTTGTTGAGCGTGGATTTCCAGGTAGGGCGTACTGGCATCATCACGCCCGTGGCCAATCTCAAACCCGTGAGTTTGGCTGGCACTGTGGTGAAGCGTGCCACTTTGAACAACCGTGATTTCATCCGCGACATGGATATCCGTGAGGGCGACTGCCTTTTTGTGGAGAAGGGTGGGGAGATTATCCCAAAAATTGTGGGTGTGGATGTTGAACGCCGCCAACCCGATGCTGTTCCAGTGCCCTTCGTGACCGTTTGCCCTGTTTGCGGCACGCCATTGCAGCAGAACGAGGGCGAGGCGGGTGTCTTCTGCCCCAACGAACTGCACTGTGCTCCGCAGATACGCGGGAAATTGGAGCATTTCATCGCACGGAAAGCCATGAATATAGATTCCTTGGGCGAAGGGAAGATAGAAGTCCTCTATGCCCAAGGCCTCGTGTCGAACGCGGCAGACCTGTATGATTTGACATACGATCGCCTGTTTGGGTTGGAAAAGGTGATGGAGGATGAGAACGGGAAGACTAAAACGCTGAGTTTCAAGGAAAAGACAACAATCAACATTTTAAAGGGATTGGAGCAGTCGAAGAGTGTGCCTTTTGAACGCGTGCTGTATGCGCTGGGCATCCGTTTCGTGGGTGAGGTCACCGCCAAGAAACTGGCCCGCCGCTTCAAGACCATAGATGCCATTGCCAATGCCACAAAAGAGGAACTTGTTGAGGTTGAAGATGTGGGCGAGCGTGTGGCGGAGAGTATTATACAATATTTTAATAATACGGAGAATTTGGAGATGGTGATGCGGCTGAAAGCTGCGGGGTTGCGGTTTGAGATGGGGGAGGAGTCCCGGGCTGCTTCCGACAGGCTGGCTGGCATGAGTATCATCGTTAGCGGTGTATTCTCAGTTCCTCGAGACGAAATCAAGCTTATCATAGAGCAGAATGGCGGCAAGAATGTGTCGTCCATATCCAAGAACACCACTTATGTTCTGGCTGGAGACAAAATGGGGCTTGAGAAGCGGAAAAAGGCGGAGGCGTTGGGAATTCCTATCATTTCGGAGGAAGAGTTTATGGAGATGTTAAGGGAAAGATAAATAAACCTTTATGCGTTTCGCCTATAAATTTCCTTGAAAAAAATTATCAACATATTGAACATTCAAAAAAAAGTGTATCTTTGCACGCTTTTTGAAGTGGAATGTTTTGAGGAATGGATGAGGGGCGGAGAAAGCGCGCAACTGCTTGATTTCACGGACTGTAAATGAATTTTGAGGATGATGTGCGAAGGGTTTTATTATAGTTTCTGATGAATAAATAGTTGCATTTTACTTCCAAAAGTGCGCTATTTTTTTTTGCAAATAATCAAATAATTAATAATCTAAATTAAATTGAAGGGATGAAAAAGATTAAAATTACACAAGTAAAAAGTGCGGTTGACAGATCTATCCGTCAAAAAAGATCTTTAGTGGCATTGGGCTTACGCAAAATGCACCAGACTGTAGAACATGAGGCCACTCCCCAAATCCTGGGCATCGTGGATTCCGTAAAGCATCTGGTATCCGTAGAAGAATTATAATGAGATTAAATAACTGAAAAGAAATTTTAGAAAAATGGAGTTACACAACTTAAAACCAGCAAACAACTCAACGCACAGAGAAAGAAGAATTGGTAGAGGTCAAGGTTCCGGCAAGGGCGGCACTTCTACACGTGGTAACAAAGGTGCCAAGTCCCGTTCTGGCTACAGCCGCAAGATCGGTTTTGAAGGCGGCCAGATGCCTATCTATAGAATTTTGCCCAAGAGAGGTTTCAAAAATATCAACCGTGTTGAATATAACGCCATCAATGTAAGCACATTGCAGAGATTGGCCGAGAAGAACATCACCGACATCAACCGCGAAGTGCTCGTGGCTAACGGTCTTGCCAACAAGAAAGACCCCATCGCCATCCTCGCCAAAGGTGAACTTACCGCCAAAGTTAATGTCACGGCTGATAAATTTTCTGCCAAAGCCAAGGAAGTCATCGAAAACGCCGGTGGCACTGTTACGCTTGTGAACGCTACCGCTAAGGCAGAGTAATTTTTCCAATTAAAAAAATTATCCGATGAAAAAATTTATTGAAACCATAAAAAATATTTTCAGGATTGAAGACCTGAGAAAGCGTATCCTTTACACGCTCTTCATTATCCTGATTTACCGTTTTGGCGCGCATGTGGTGCTCCCGGGTATCAACCCCGGCGGTCTCTCCGCTTTCACCAGCGCTGCCCAAAAGGGTCTGCTCGGCATGTTGGACCTCTTCTCCGGTGGTGCGTTCTCTAACGCCTCCATCTTCGCATTGGGTATCATGCCGTACATCTCCGCATCCATCGTGGTGCAATTGATGACGCTGGCAGTGCCTTATTTCCAGCGTCTCCAAAAGGAAGGCGAGAGCGGCCGTAAGAAAATCAACCAGATCACCCGTTACCTTACCGTGATCGTGTTGGCCATCCAGGCCCCCGCTTACATCGCCAACCTCGTGAACCAGTTCCCGAGCGCCATCGCCCCGTCCATGCTTGAACACCATGTGCTCGGCTTCACCGCCTTCGGTTTCTGTGCTTTCATTCTACTGATTGCCGCAACCCTGTTCATCATGTGGTTGGGTGAGCGTATCACCGACAACGGTATCGGCAACGGTATCTCCATGATCATTATGATCGGTATCATCGCCCGCTTCCCGTACGCTATCCGCGCGGAATTCATCGCCCGTATCAGCGAGATGAACGGCGGACCTATCGTGTTCATTATTGAATTAGTCCTTATGATGGTCATTATCGGACTTTGTATCCTGCTGGTGCAAGGTACCCGTCGCGTGCCCGTGCAATACGCAAAACGCGTTGTGGGCAACAAACAATACGGAGGTGTCCGCAACTACCTTCCTTTGAAGGTCAACGCTGCCGGCGTTATGCCGATCATCTTCGCCCAGGCCATCATGTTTATCCCCTTGACATTCGTGAATATCTCGACCGAAACCACTACCGGCTTCTGGAGCAGTTTCATCGATTATAACCGCTTGGGTTACAATGTTGTCTTCTTCCTCATGATCATTGCCTTCACCTATTTCTATACGGCAATCACCATCAACCCTCAGCAAATTGCAGAGGATTTGAAGAAGAACAACGGTTTCATTCCGGGTACGAAGCCGGGCAAACCGACCGCAGAGCTCATCGACAAGATCATGTCCCGCATCACACTGCCGGGCTCCATCTTCCTGGGTATTGTGGCTGTGCTTCCCGCTATCGTCCGTATGTTCGGTGTGAACCAACAGTTTGCCCAGTTCTTCGGCGGTACATCTCTGCTCATTATGGTGGGTGTTGTGCTGGATACTCTCCAACAGATTGAAAGCCACCTGCTGATGAGACATTATGATGGTTTGACCAAATCAGGTAGAATTAAAGGCCGTATGGGCGGCGTTTACGGAGGTTAATCGTGATGATGTTCAGAAGAGTGAAATATAAATCCGAGGCCGACTTTGAGAAGCTGAGAAAAAGCGCTCAAGTGGTTGCTGTTACATTGGCGGAAGTCGCCAAGTACATCCAACCTGGTGTGCCGTTGACCTACCTCGACCAAATTGGCGAGGAGTGTATCCGCGACCACCACGCAGTTCCCTCCTTCAAAGGATATGAGGGATTTCCGGCGGCGCTTTGCCTCTCAGTGAACGATGTGGTCGTGCACGGCATCCCCAAACCCGGCGATTTTCTCCAGGACGGAGATATCATTTCGGTGGATTGCGGCGCTCTTCTGGACGGATTTCATGGCGACTTCGCTTACACATTCGCCGTCGGCGAAGTCTCCGAGGAAATCCGCCTCCTGATGGACCGGACGAAGGAGTCACTGATGAAAGCCATCGATGTGGCAGTTGCCGGCAAAACGGTTGGTGATATCGGCCATACGGTGGAAAGTTATGTGAGCCAGTTCAATTACGGTGTTGTCAGAGAACTCTGCGGACACGGGATTGGCAAGGACATGCACGAAAGACCGGACATTCCGAACTATGGGCGTCCGGGTTTCGGCGACCGTCTGCAAGAAGGCATGTGCATCTGTATCGAACCGATGATTACCTTGGGTTCAAGAAAAATATACATGGAGAATGACGGATGGACCATTCGCACGCAGGATCACAAACCTGCCGCTCACTATGAGCACCAGTTGGCCATCACCTCCAAGGGAACCGAGGTGATCTCCTCGTACAAGCAGTTAAGTGAAGTAATTGGTACTAACGAAAGATATTAATACATTATGGCAAAACAATCATCATTTGACTTAGACGGTATCGTGACCGAGGCGTTGGGAAACGGAATGTATCGTGTCCAGTTGGAAAGCGGACATGTGATCATCGCCCACCTTTCGGGCAAGATGCGCCTTCACTACATCAAAATCCTCCCTGGCGACAAGGTTCAAGTGGCCATGTCCCCGTATGACCTGACCAAAGGAAGAATAACATTCCGGTACAAGGCGTAGAAACGATTAACATTTATTGATTAAAGAATATCAGTCAAAGAAATTTAATAATAAATAAAAAATAGAAAAATGAAAGTAAGAACATCCGTAAAGAAAAGATCAGAGGACTGTATCGTGGTTAAACGCCACGGAGTGGTTTATGTGATTAACAAGAAGAACCCTAAGATGAAACAGCGTCAGGGTTAAGATTATGATTCAGGAAATAATAATTATTAACAAATAAAAAACATAAAGTAATATGGCAAGAATTGCAGGTATTGATTTACCGAAGAACAAACATGGCGAAATCGGCTTGACCTACATTTACGGAATCGGCAGAAGCACTGCCCAAAAGATTCTGACCAAGGCCGGTATCAGCTGGGACAAGAAGGTAAATGAATGGAACGATGATGAATTGGCAGTAATCCGTGGTTTGGTTAATGAACTTAAAGTGGAAGGTCCGCTGAGATCAGAAGAACAAATGAACATCAAACGATTGATGGATATTGGCTGTTACAGAGGTATTCGTCACCGTCTTGGTTTACCGGTACGCGGACAAAGTACGAAGAACAACGCTCGTACGCGTAAAGGACGTAAGAAAACGGTTGCAAACAAGAAGAAAGCAACTAAGTAGTTATTAATCATTACATGGATAGAGAAAACATATAATTATGGCAAAAAATACTAAAACATCCAAAAAGAAAGTTGTCAGAATAGATGCTTCTGGTAAAGCATTCATTTATGCTTCCTTCAATAATGTTATTGTTTCCCTTACCAATAATGATGGTCAAGTGATTTCTTGGTCTTCAGCCGGTAAAATGGGTTACAGAGGTTCTAAAAAGAATACTCCCTATGCCGCTCAGATGGTGGCTCAAGACTGTGCAAAGGTCGCTTATGACCTTGGACTCCGCAAGGTGAAAGTGTATGTGAAGGGACCTGGTCAAGGACGTGAATCCGCCATCCGTTCCATCAACACAACCGGTATCATCGTGGAAGAGATCACCGATGTGACTCCGCTTCCTCACAACGGTTGTCGTCCTCCCAAACACAGAAGAGTATAATTTTATATATCGTTTAATTTTTAAAAAGTAAGAAAAATGGCAAGATATACAGGACCTAAAACTAGAATCGCAAGAAAATTTAGAGAACCGATCTTCGGCCCCGACAAGAATTTCGAAAGAAGAAATTATGCTCCCGGTCAGCATGGTCAGTCCAGAAGACGCTCCAAACTCTCCGAGTACGGTATGCAGTTGCAGGAGAAACAGAAAGCCAAATACACCTATGGCCTTCTTGAGCGTCAGTTCCGCAAACTGTTCCACCTGGCAGCCCGCAAGAAAGGTGTTACCGGTCAGAACTTGATGCAACTTATCGAGTCCCGTCTCGACAATGTGGTGTTCCGCTTGGGTATTGCGCCTTCACGCGCCGCAGCCCGTCAGTTGGTCAGCCATCGTCATATTTCCGTCAACGGAATCATCTGCAACATCCCTTCCCGTCTGCTCGTTCCTGGCGACACTGTTGAAGTTCGCGAGCGTTCCAAAGCGTTGGAAGTGATTACCAACTCCTTGAGTGGCAAGTCCATGTCATCTCCTTGGTTGGAGTGGGATGGTGGCCTTATGGTTGGCAAGTTCATGAACTATCCTCAGAGAGAGGAAATCCCTGAGACGATCAACGAGCAGGCTATCGTTGAGTTGTACTCCAAGTAGTGAGCCGTGAGTTGTGAATAGTGGACAGAAGAAACAACAGTGAGAATTTTGTTCATAGTTCGCCAGTCACCAATCACCAACCACTAATCAAGTAAAAATCAAATAAAAATCAAATAAAATGGCAATTTTAACATTTCAAAAACCCGATAAGGTCATCATGAATGAGGCCGACGATTTTCATGGAGTATTTGAATTTCGTCCGTTACAGCAAGGTTACGGTGTCACCATCGGTAACGCCCTG
>DGGS01000043.1 GCA_002392325.1 Bacteroidales bacterium UBA3868 | reverse complement strand
GTCCCTTCGGGACTGCTTAAGGAATACTATACTCATAACTTATGGGGTGTTGTGTGTTATCTTATTCTTTTTCCTTGCCAGCACGAGCAGTCGCTGTTGAAGTTCGGCGCGAGCACGGGAGAGCAGCACTTTGGAGTTGGCGACGGAGATGCCGAGCGTCTCCGCAATTTTCGCGTGCGAGTAGTGTTCCACGGCGTAGAGGTTGAACACTATGCGCTGTTTGACCGGCAACTTGCTGACAGTTTCCAGAATCTCTTCCTGAGAAAATGCTGCCTGCAACACTTGGGACTTGTCGTCTGTTTCATCCTCCAAAGCCATCTCCTCCCCTATCTCCACCATCTCGGGCCGGTTACGCAAATACATCAACGCCTCATTCACCGCAATTTTCTTCAGCCATCCCTCAAAACTTCCCCATGCGTGGTAGGTGTCCGACTTCTCGATGGCGTGCAGGAAAGCGTCCTGGGCCAAATCCTCCGCTAACTGCCAGTCGCAGACATACCGGTAGCACACGCCCACCATCTTACCGATGTGGCTCTTATACTGCTTCGACCAAAACTCTTCTTTCGTCATCCTTTGCTTTGTCGTACATTTATAAGATGCAAAAATACAAAAAGGTTACATTTTTCAAGAAACCTACAATTCATCGGGCATGAAACATCGGCACCACGATCAAAGAATATCCTTTTTTTTACAAAAATCCGAGTAAAAAATGTATCTTTGTGCATTCTAAAAAAAAGCGTATGAAGAAGAATCCCGGCAACCTCACCATACTATCTTTGCATGACAGTCTTCAAGACAGACTGTATTACAAGGCGGATTTATCCATCAGTTTGGATGTGCGCCATCCCCATTCCGAACCTGCTGTTTTCATGACCAAAGAGTATGTCTTGATTCTTTGTTTAAAAGGCAGCGCCTCGTTTGTTTTCAACATGGGGAAAAAGGTGGTTTTGCACGAAAAATGTCTTATTTTTCTCATGCCAAACACTTTCTGGGAATTGGCTGACATCACTCCGGACGCGGAATTTTATGTTTGCTGTCTCTCCCAAAACTTCTTCAGCCAACTTCATTTTCACACCCGTTTCCATTTCAATGCAAAACACATCGAGACCCCGGTCCTGCGCTTGACTGGCAACAACCTGCAAACCTGCAAACAGTATTTTGCCCTAATGTACTCCCTTGCAAGCGTCCCGCCTTCACAGCTCCAGGACCACATTATCCTCGACCTGCTTCAATCCTTCTTCAACTATTTCACCAATTGCTACAAAACGCAAACATCGGCGACGAAGCCACAATCATCATTCAAGCGGTCGGACCAACTATTCAGCGACTTCTACAAATTGACGAAACAATACGCGCTTCAGGAGCACAGCATCCGTTTTTACGCCCAAAAGATGGGCATCACGGAGCACAATTTGTCGAATGCCGTAAAACGCGCCACCCAAAAAACGCCCAAGGAGTGGCTGGACATGCGAATCCTGCACCGTTCCAAGATCCTGCTGATGGATGTTTCCAAATCGGTTTCCCAAATCAGCGAAGAATTGCACTTTGCCACACCGAGTCATTTCGGTTTCTTTTTCAAAAAAAACACGGGAATTACGCCCAAACAATTCCGGAAAAACATGTTTGCCGAAACATCCTCGATAGAGACCCATGAATAATGAATAAATTGTATTTTTGCAGACTTTTTCAAGAACGCTGAATTTTATAATAAAACATTAAAATACAAGTAGTTATGAAGAAAAACATTTTTATCATTCTCGCCCTTTTCATGGGAATTTCCATCGCTGCCAGCGCGCAAGCACCTTACAAAAACGGTATTGGCGTTTCCGTAGGCAACATGCAAGCGCTTTCATTCAAGACTTTTGCCGGCAACCATTTCGCCTTCCAGGTGGATTTAGGCACCAAATATATCGCTACTGACGGGCATTTCAAGAATGCTGACCTGACCAACGTTCATTTCTGGACACTTGAACTGAACCCCAACATCATGTTCGAAGGCAGACTGGCCGGCGGTTTGTACGGTCTGGTTGGCATCGGCGGCAGTATCGGTTATTCATGGAGTACATTTTCCTGGGGGTGGTTCAACACGCGCAGCGACTTCGGCAAGTGCGGGGCCAACGGCATCTTCGGCATGGAATACAAGTTCAAAGCTCCTGTGGCGCTGCAGTTCGACTTCCGTCCGGGTTACGGCTGCCTCTTCGCTGAGCATTTCGACGCCCACTATTTCGACTGGAGCGTGAATCTGGGTGTGCGTTACACCTTCTAACATATACCATGGTTTCGTATTCTATTTGAAAAAATGGCGACAAAAGCTAAGAAAAGGGGATTTTGGAAGATTCTTGGCCTGATTATCCTCCTGTTTTTTTTGTTGAGCATCTTTTTCACCATCATCTTCCGCTGGATCAATCCGCCGGTCACGCCGCTTATGGTGATTCGGAAAATCCAGTACAGCTATCCTATTGAGAAGACCTGGAAGCCCCTTGAGGAGATTTCGCCCAACATGTACAAGGCGGCCATCGCTTCGGAGGACAACTATTTCCTGGGGCACAACGGATTTGATGTCATCGCCTTGGACATGGCCTTGCAGGAGCGCAAAAACGGCATCCGGAAACGCGGTGGCAGCACCATCTCGCAGCAGACGGCCAAG
>DGGS01000211.1:277-3943 GCA_002392325.1 Bacteroidales bacterium UBA3868 | reverse complement strand
ACTCGTGGGCATCGTGTTGGAGGACTTGAGAAAATTCATTGTTGAGAATTATGGGCATGAAGGCGCCTAATAAGAAAGGGATCCCCAAGAATCTTCAATTCCACAAGGATGGCCTGACGGCCAATCTCTCATATTACTACCCTGCCCTTCGGGCACCCCTTCTAAAATAGAAGGGGAGTCTTTGGATGCGGCACCTCCGGTGCCGCGAACAAAATAAACGAAAGTGTCCCCATCACTTTTTTCATGAAAGGTCAACACCTATATCATTGCCTTTTTTTATTCGTAGTAATCGTATTTCAAATGCTTTACTGTTATACCCTTATTGATAAGCTGTTTTAGGGAGTCAATGCCGATTTTCAAGTGGCGTACACTGTAATTTTTGCTCACCAACTTGTCGGACGCTTCCGTTTTCACGCCATCGGGCAGCATGGGCTGGTCAGAAATCAACAGCAGGGCGCCTGTCGGAATGCGATTGTAAAAGCCCACCGAAAAGAGCGTTGCGGTCTCCATATCGACTGCCGTGGCCCTGATTTCACGCAAATAATCTTTAAAAACCTCATCGTGTTCCCACACACGACGGTTGGTGGTATAGACCGTGCCCGTCCAATAGTCCAGACCATAATCGCGGATGGTGGTGGAAATAGCTTTTTCCAGGTTGAACGCCGGAAGTGCGGGAACCTCTTCCGGGAAATAGTCCAACGAAGTACCTTCACCGCGTATTCCGGCAATGGGAAGAAGCAGTTCGCCAAGACCAATATTGGTCTTCAAACTGCCGCACTTACCCAGAAACAGCACCGCCTTGGGCTTGATGGCGGTGAGCAAATCCATGATAGTGGCCGCATTGGCACTGCCCATCGTGAAATTGATGATCGTGATATTGTCTTTGGTGGCACACTTCATGGGATGACCTTCCCCTCTTATCTCGGTATCCATCAATTCCGCAAAATTAAGGACATAATCCTGAAAATTGGTCAAAAGAATATACTGACCGAACTCTTCCAACTGCATTCCCGTGTAACGGGGCAGCCAATTATGTACAATGTCTGATTTTGTCTTTAACATTTCTATTATTTTAAAATGGATAATCTTGAACTAAAACATCGGTAACTGGGGAACCAATTCCTTTCAATAGTGTGAAATTGATTCTGCCATCCTTATTCTTCTTATCCTGAATCAGATACGGAAGCAAAACATTCCATTTTTTCTTGGAGAAGGGTTTCACTTTGAAATGACGCTGAATCAGGTTTTCTATCATAAGGAACTCATTATGAGGGAGTCCCGTAAGTTTTTCGGACAACAAACTCTCGTAAAGCAGTCCGGCGGCCACCGCCACCCCATGGGGAACACCGCGCCCGGAGGCCGCATAATAACCCTCTATCGCATGACCGATGGTGTGCCCGAAATTCAGCACATGGCGCTCGTGATGGTCATTCGGATCTTTTCTCACAACATTTTCTTTGATCCGAACACACTCCTGAATCCATAAAGGAGAAACAGATTCGGGTGTAAGTACCTCTAAATCATTTATTTGTTTTAAAAGTAAGGGCGAAGCGATGAGTGCATATTTGATCATTTCGCCAAAACCGCTTTTCAACTCCGCCATCGGCAATGTTTGGAGAAATGTCGTGTTTGCGGGCATCACATGATCAGGTTGGCGCACCACTCCGATGCAATTTTTCACATGATGGAGGTTGACCGCTGTTTTTCCACCGTAGGCGGCGTCAATCATCGACAGTAAGGTGGTAGGGCAATAAACACCGTGGATTCCGCGCTTGTAGGTTGCCGCCACAAAACCGCCCAAATCGCAAACCATGCCGCCACCGAACATGATGAGCGTGTCGTTTCGCTCCATCTGCCATGCCTGCAACTGTTGCCACACTTGCACAGCTTGCTCTATGGTTTTGGAGGATTCGGAGCCCGGAATTGTGATGGTTCGGCATGTGAAATGGTCGCTCAACGCATCAAAAAAATGGGGATAGAGTGCCGCCACATTGGCATCGGCGAGCACCACCGCCTGACGGGTGCCCCATTCCTGCATTTTTTTGATTAGCGTATCCATTGCAGACGGTTCAAAAGGTTGTCTTATAAGGTTCCGTCCCTGTTATTCGGCGGAATCGGCGCGCTTTTCAGCGCGTTTGCGCTCCAGTTCATCCAAGATAATCTTGCGCAGGCGGAGCGATTGCGGGGTGATTTCCAAGTACTCATCCTTGGCAATGAACTCCATGTACTGTTCGAGGGAGTATTTAATCGCCGGAGCGAGCACCAATTTCTCGTCAGAACCCGCAGCACGCATATTGGACAGTTTCTTGGACTTGCACACATTAATCACCAAGTCGCCTTGACGGATGTGCTCGCCAATAACCTGACCGGCATACACCTGATCGTTGGGTTCGATGAAGAAACGGCCACGATCCTGCAATTTGTTCAGCGAATAGGCATACGCCTGGCCAGTTTCCATAGCGATGAGTGAGCCGGCATGACGGCCAGGAAGGTCGCCTTTCCAAGGTTGGAACTCCATGAAGCGGTGCGATACGATGGCCTCGCCCTCCGTGGCGGTGAGCAACTGGTTGCTCAACCCGATCAAACCTCTGGATGGGATGGTGAATGTCAGGTGCACACGGTCGTTGAGCGTATCCATGCTCTGCATCTCACCCTTTCTTCTTGACACATAGTCAATTACGCGACTTGACATCTCCTCTGGCACCAGCACGGTAAGCTCCTCAATCGGCTCGCATTTCTGCCCGTCAATTTCTTTGATAATCACTTGTGGCTGACCCACTTGCAATTCATAACCCTCACGACGCATGGTTTCAATGAGAATGGAGAGATGGAGAATACCACGGCCATATACATTGAGTCGGTCGGGAGAGTCGGTTTCTTCAATGCGCATTGCCAGATTACGCTCCAGTTCGGCAAACAAACGGTCACGCAAGTGGCGGGAAGTCACATACTTACCCTCTTTTCCGAAGAACGGGGAGTTGTTGATGGTGAACAGCATACTCATCGTAGGCTCATCCACCTTGATGGGCTGCAATTGTTCCGGATTCTCAAAATCGGCCACGGTATCGCCAATCTCAAAGTCGTCCAAACCGAGGACGGCGCAAATTTCACCTGCCTCAACGGGAGTTTTGATTTTCTCTTTTCCAAGTCCCTCAAACACATACAATTCCTTCACTTTCGACTGTTGCACGGTGCCGTCGCGTTTCACCAAGGAAACATTCTGACCCCAAGAGATGGACCCGCGTTTCACACGACCCACAGCGATACGGCCAACATATGAGGAGTAATCCAATGATGAAATCATCATTTGAAGGTTGCCCGGATCGGCCTTGGGAGCGGGAATATATTTTATGATGGTGTCCAAAAGATAGGAGATATCGGAGGTTGGCGTTTTCCAATCGGGACCCATCCAGCCGTTTTTGGCTGAACCGTAAACAGTCGGGAAGTCGAGTTGGTCGTCGGAAGCGCCCAGATTGAACATCAGTTCGAACACGGCCTCTTGTGCCAAGTCGGGTTGGCAGTTGGGCTTGTCCACTTTGTTGATCACCACGATGGGTTTCAAACCCAGTTCAATGGCTTTTTGCGTCACAAAGCGGGTTTGCGGCATGGGGCCTTCGAAGGCGTCCACCACGAGGAGAACACCGTCGGCCATGTTGAGCACACGCT
>DGGS01000211.1:0-223 GCA_002392325.1 Bacteroidales bacterium UBA3868 | reverse complement strand
CCACCTCGCCGCCGAAGTCGCTGTGCCCGGGAGTATCTATCACATTTATTTTCACTCCTTTATAACGCACAGAAACATTTTTGGAAAGAATGGTGATGCCTCTTTCCCGTTCCAAATCGTTATTATCAAGCACTAAATCCTGTACCTGTTGGTTTTCACGAAACAGGTGTGACTGGTATAAAATTCTATCTACTAACGTTGTTTTACCATGGTCAACATGGGC
>DGGS01000068.1 GCA_002392325.1 Bacteroidales bacterium UBA3868 | reverse complement strand
GACGGCAACTTCAGCATACAGAAACAACTGTACAAGGTGGAACTGGGCGAGCGCGGAGAGGTGTTGACAGCCATCACAGAAGAGTCTCCGCTGAAGGCGGGTGACAAAGTGCGCGTGCGTGTGGAAATCCGCACCGACCGCGACATGGAGTATGTGCATCTGAAGGATATGCGCGCGGCATGTTTCGAGCCCACAAATGTGCTGTCGGGCTACCGTCATCAGGACGGCTTGTGGTATTACGAGTGCACCAAGGATGCTTCCACCAACTTCTTCATCGACTACCTGCCCAAGGGCACCTACGTGTTCGAGTATACGCTGGTAGCCACGATGACGGGCACCTACAGCAACGGCCTCACTACCATCCAATGCATGTATGCGCCGGAGTTCACCTCGCATAGCGAAGGAATCCGGGTAAGCGTAAAATGATAATCATCGCATAGAGAAGACACTATGAAAAAAATCTCCCTCACCGCCCAAATCGGCATCGCCCTCGTGTTCACCTCAGCAGGCATCCCCGTGGGGTGTGTGGCCGTAGTCTCCGGCATTGACCGTATCATCGACATGGGCCGCACGGTCATGTCCGTTACCGGCGACACCTCTTGCGCGGTAGTAATGCAAAGGATAGTGGGGGAAAAATATAGTTGAGCCCTTGAAAGGACTATTTCCCACTCATTTCCAGCACCTTTCTGAAACTTGCAATTCCTTCTTCCAGATTGTCAATAATCTCAGCCGCAATCTCATCAGGCTCAGGCAAGTTGTCGAGGTCGGTTAGGCTCTTGTCCTTGATCCAGAAAATGTCGAGATTGGTCTTGTCGCGGGCGATGATTTCATCGTAGGTGAACTTGCGCCAACGGCCCTCGGGATTCGCCTCGCTCCACGTCTCGGTGCGCAGGTTGCGGTTTTCGGGATTGTAGCACTTAATGAAGTCGGCCAAATCCTCAAACGTGAGCGGTGATTTCTTCAGGGTGTGGTGGATGTTAGTGCGATAGTCGTAAAACCAAATGTCTCGAGTCTGCACCTCTTTGCTTGCCGGACGGTTGTCGAAGAAAAGAACGTTGGCTTTCACGCCATTGGCGTAGAAGATGCCAGTCGGCAGACGCAGAATAGTGTGCAGTTCGGTGGTTTTCATCAGTTGCTTGCGGATTTCCTCGCCCGCTCCACCTTCAAAAAGCACATTGTCGGGCAAGACGACCGCCGCCTGACCGTTGATTTTCAGCAAGGTCTTGATATGCTGAAGGAAATTCAACTGCTTGTTGGAGGTGGTCTCCCAAAAATCCTGACGGTTGTAGCTCAAATCCTCCCTTTCCACTTCGCCGTCCTCGTTGGTGATGGTGATACTGCTCTTTTTGCCGAAAGGCGGATTGGTGAGCACATAATCGTAGCGGTTGCCTGTGTCGGACACAAGGGCGTCGTTGGGCGAGATAAAGTCTTCGCTGTCGAGCTCGCCGATGTTGTGCAGATATAGGTTCATCAGACACAGGCGGCGGGTGTTGGCCACAATCTCGTTACCGAAGAAGGTCTTTTTCTTCAAAAAGAGTTTCTGGTCTTTGTTGAGCGGCTGACCTGCAATATAATCGTAGGCGGCAAGGAAAAAACCGCCCGTGCCGCAGGCTGGGTCGATGATGGTCTTTTCGGGCTTGGGACGCACGCACGCCACCATTGCGCGAATCAAGGCACGGGGCGTAAAATATTGTCCCGCACCGCTTTTGGTATCTTCGGCGTTCTTTTCGAGCAAACCCTCGTAAATCTTGCCCTTCACATCGGAACCCATCAACGACCAGTTTTCGCGGTTTATCATCTCAATGACGCGCAACAGTTTGGCAGGGTCCTGGATTTTGTTCTGGCTCTTGGTGTAAATCTGCCCAAGCATTCCTTTTTCGGTGGCAAGGCTGCGAAGCATCTGCACATAGTAGGCTTCCAATTCAGCACCACGCTTGCTTGTGAGCGTTTCCCAATCGCACATTTCGCCATCGGCAATCTCCTTGCCTTCGGCGTCCTTCAAGTGTGGGAACCTCAATCCTTTGTTGTAGGGCGGACGGTTCATCTCGTCAGCCATCTTCAGGAAAAGTAGATAGGTGATTTGCTCCAAATAGTCGCCATAACTTACGCCATCGTCGCGAAGGACGTTGGCCATATTCCAGATTTTCGATATGATGGTTGATTCGGTCATAAATTCTTGTCTATTTTTACAATCCATAATACAATTTGATGGCGACACCGACAAATATTGCCAATGAAAAGCTCAACAATGTGCCTATCAATACATATTCCGATTTCGCCTTGTCGCCTTCGGCAAAACGCAAAAGTGATTTTGCGGCTATGATAAATCCAACGGCTTCATATTGCCCCAATAGCACAAACACCAACGACAGAAGCCGTTCCACAATACCTATCAGTTTCCCCGCATTGGGCAAATCCTCAGTATTATCGTCATTTCCTTTGCTCACCTTAATGTTGGCAACCTTGATAATTTCTTTGATTATTATGTTTGAGGGTTTTAAACAAACCAGTAAGCCCAACAACAGGGCTATATATTTTTCATCCACACCGTTCACACAATCAGGCAAGTTGCTTTTCCACAGATAGCAAACCGCCACAATTACAATCAAATGTATAAACTGGTCGATAAAGAAAATACCCTTACACTTGGAAGCATAACATTTCATGGCATCGATTAACAAATGAGAAACCGCTATGATTAATGCCACCCACCAAAAACTGAATGAAAACGACAAAAGCCATGCACACAGAAAGGTTATCAAAAAGTGTATATAAAGTTTCGGTGACTTAAAGCCTTTTTGTT
Organism: Bacteroidales bacterium UBA3868; assembly: GCA_002392325.1. GTDB lineage: Bacteria > Bacteroidota > Bacteroidia > Bacteroidales > WCHB1-69 > F23-D06. The sequence continues at coordinate 12,813 of DGGS01000068.1, read as the reverse complement.
CTTTTTCCGCACACGACTTATTGGTTTGCAAATAGAAATCGCTGATGGTATGGGCCGTAATCTGTAACAACAAAAATCGTATCATGGCTAAAAATCTATCTGTTCGTAATACTTTAACAATTGTTCAACCGCATTCCATCCGAATGTTGTGGAATGCTGATTTACAACCGATTGGTTGATTTTCAATTGCTCGGCTATCTCGTTTTCACTTTTACCAAGCAAACGATAGTAAACGACTTCGCACTGTCGCTCCGTTGCTCGTTTAAACAGCACATCCAAGAATCCTAAATATGCATTTATTTGTTGCGATAATATTGCATCCGAAGATTCAAAAAACAAGGTGTTTTTTATCACTATTTTTGATTTGTTGGAAGTCCGTTGGTTTTCTATTGCCCTTCCAGAGGCATAAATAGCCTCGCCATCCAGCATATTGGTGCGCTTGTTGGCAACACGCATTTCTCCTACGGCAATGGCGATTCTAACGCCGTAGGTTTTGAACATTTCCAAACGCTTCCTGTCCGCGTCCTGGCCTGCACACTCCGTATCGACCTTGAACTTTTTTATCAACGTCTTTAAAAGTAAGGCAATCCGCAGCGAGTCTTGCGGTCTGTCAATATAAATCTCCACGCTATCACCTTTGCTCAAACGTCCCCATGTACCTTTGTAGTCATTTCCGACTTGTTTGAGAAAGGTTTTTATTTCTCCCTGCAATTGACTTAACGCGCTCGGTGTCAATTCGGTAGAAGACACTATATCCGCTGAAATGGTAGCTTTATTCATGCTTTTTATTTTTTTTTGCAAAGATACTAAATTTTATAAGTCAAACAACCTATAAATATAATTTATCGGCTGAATTACCGATAAATACATATTATCGGTTGAATTACCTATAAACACAATCTGTGGCTGATATCACCGACAAACAAATTATAAGCCAAACAACTTATAAACACAATTTATAAGCTAAACAGCTTATAAATTTGTCACACCAACTCCCCGCTGAACGCCTTTTTGAGTATGCTTTGCCTGAGTGCCTCGGCTTGTTGCAGCGCGTTTTCAATGTAGGTTTCGCTTGCCGTTGCCTGCGACAGACGCGATTCTATTTCATTTACTATGCGCTGCTGCTCGGCGAGCGGGGGAAGAGGTAAAATCATATTTTTAATAATTCCTAAGTTTAAATTTGGTTGCACTCCTCCACTTGACAACATTCTCATATCCTCATAGTTTTTTTCAAAGAACCATTTGGCAAAGTTCTTATACATTCTTGAATCCGTAAATGTAATGCTCGCAAGTGCCTGGTTAGTCGTTGCATCAATTGACAATTCAGCACATTTCCCACGAGTTTTACCTTCTCCATACATAGCAATAACCAAAGAGCCCTTGGCTATTATTTTGCAATTAGTTTCAGCAATTGCTTTCGTGGTAATGAATTCTGTAGCCTTTGTAATGTACGGGTTATTTGTTTCTCCACTTGTAATCCAAGGAATGTTTCCGTTTTCCCAATAATCTTTGTTCCCTCTTTTAGGTGTAGAACCCGTATTTACATCTGCTATATTACCTAACTTCACCATCTCCCATTTCCCCTCCTCATTATTCAGCCAATGGTTGAGCACCGCCTGTCGGTAGGTTTTGAGTTGCTGTTGTGCGGTGCGCAGGTGCACTGCGGCCTTGTCGAGTTCGGCGAAAAGGGTTTCTATGCGGGTTACTATGGCGCGCTGGGTGGGGAGAGGGGGAAGGGGAATGGGGATAGATAAATAATCATTGAATTTCAAATTGCGCAAATTATTACTACCTGCTTGATATTTAATAATCTCTCCTGTAGAATAGAAAAATTTCAAATAATGATTCAAAAATACAGAATCAACCACTCTAATATTAGGCCTTACTAATCTTAAAAAGTTTGTGCATATTACCTTCTTACCTTTGAAATTATCCAAAACATCTTTCGTGATAACCTCTGTTCGTCCAACGGGTTGTTCTGGCCCACCTCCAGAAATCTCAACGATAATATCACCTTCTTTCAGTTGCCTTTTCAACAAATTTGTTGATTTAATTTTCCTTAAAACCGCTGTCGAACCTTTTTCGCTCGCCCAATTTTTATATTCAGCACCTCTAATACAATAAGCCAATTCGTATGAATCATCTTGATAATCGGGGACTTTCCCCCAATCTCCGCCTATGGTTTCTGAAATTAATTCTCCGAGTTTATATGTTGGGTAATTAGTCATTGGACTTCATTTCAAGAGTTATCTTCTTTATTTCTTCAATCAGTTCATCATTTGATTCATCATAATGAGACACGTCATCACAATAAACATAACAACCTTTTTCCAAATGGGTTTTCCATGCAACCAAAGATTCTCTATAGTCTTCATTTAATGTCGGTAAGTCAGAATACTTTCCTACATAATTATTCCTTGCGCCGTATAATTCATGACAAACTGGATATAAATTGCCTCTTGTTTCAATAGGCAAGATTTGAGCATAGCCGTTTTCATCAATAACAAGTTTATTTCCTTTCCTATCATCTGCAGCTCTCATTTGCTTCTCGATTTCCTCTCGAGTAAATAGATGAATGGGCTTGCCAGTACGAACCCAACATATGCCAAATTTGGATGAAGTAAATGTATTATAATCGTAATTTTGACACAATCTTGAAATTTCATCATTAAGTTTTGATTCGATTTCGAGAGCTTCCTCTCGATTCGTTGTATAATATGCATCTGTTTCTTTTAATTCTGAATCATACTCCTTTATTTGGCCACTGGATGACAAAAGCAGAGGTTTTACATCAGACAATAAATTAGTAAGAAAATCATTTTCATCAGCCAAATCAAATCTAAAATAGAATCTGATAATATCATTGGAATGAACCGTTTTTTTGCCAGTAATTTTAGAAAAATCCCACTTCGAAAAATGTTCTTTTATATATGGCTGAGCACAAGGCAAAGTTTGTATTGTCGTGTCATGCACTTCAGGGATATATTCAATAGACTTTTTAAATGGATTTCTTCCATAATGCTGCAAAACAGAATTATCATCTTTTCCGTTTGCTACTTCTTTAGATACAACTGAAGATAAATATTCAATGTATTTCCTAAAATCAACAGAAGAACAGTCATTGTGCCTTCCATCATATGTTGCTGTGATATGATTATATGGTCCTTGTTTCAAGACAATCAAAAACTTGCCTTTTAATAACCTATCGACTACTTTAAAGCCTTCAGGAAGAGGAACTCCTGAATCATAATCATATACTTTATAACATGCATCGATTGCAGAAACATAATGGCCTGGTTCATCCTCAACAACATGTTCTTCATATTCAGAAACCTCAGTGCCAACAATGGGATACAACGAATCCAAATCCATCAAAAAATAATTCCATCTCACATCTGGAAAACTTTCATATAACAAGCGTTTGGGCTTAGCTACTTGACAAAAACCATCTGTATAAATATAAATACAATCTTTTTCATTAGCTAATTCTGCTTTTTCCAAATCAAGTCCTCCACCAGTCGCGTATAGAAAATGATTCATTGCAGGAGATTTACTAATAATATTTAGTACACGAACAATATCGTTAATATTGGTAAATTCAGTCGAGCGAGGAGTATATTCTCGAAATATGTTTTTTGTAAGAAAATTCCAATCACTTACTTGGGACAATTCTTGATTTTTAAAAGTGTCTTTCCACTTTGTTAATGCTTCTCGAAACTCAACCATCGTTGGCCTCTTATTGGGATCGTTGTCAGTAGCAATCGAAAGCAGCTCATCAATTTCAACTAAATGTGTATTACTATATTGAGAATTGCTGTGTAATCTATGACTATCATCTAAGAAATTATATTGACCATCAAAACCCTTTTCATCCAGTGTGAGAAACATCCAAAGTGTTTTTGCTAAAGAATAGACATCGGCCTTCTTCCCATCTGATGCCTTTGGACTTCTTTTCATTTCAGGTGCGATTGTGAATATTGCCCCTAGCCCTTTATCTGATCGCGTCTTATTATGATCATTATCAGGCATCTCAACTAATCCAAAATCTCCCAATGTAAAACGACCGTTAAAAAAATAAATATTGTCAGGCTTAACGTCCCTATGTGCAAAATTTAGTGCATGAATATTAATCAAAGAATTTGCTATATCTATTGTCCCATTAATTATTGTAGAAATATCATTATTATCTTTAATATAATCCATTATTTTTATAGCAATGGGCATCGTGTACCAATAGTGTTCTTGTGAAGAATCATATATAGGAAGAACACCACTTATTCTTTTTGTAACAAGTTCATTTATTGTTGTTATTTCATCTATAAAACGAGACTTCTTTTCATCCTCAAAATTATATAGAGCTTTTAAGGCATATTCATTTTGAGATGCTTTATCTTTCACTTTATATACTATTGCATTTCCACCCTCTCCAAATTCTTCAACAATTTCGTATTTATCTTCAATACTAGCTTTTTGTTTATTGTGTTTTCCCTTAGATTTACCCATATTTATCAAACACTAATTTACTACAACTCGTCAATTACCTTAATTTCGCATATTTAGGATTTCAAATACTAATTTCTCACCAAAATTAATATTATACTGTTCTGGAATATATTTCATAGGATTGTCATTGAACTGGTGCAGTTGGGCGTATCCAATTTGCTTGTCGTGCGCCAAAGTACCTAATATGATGGCTGGGTGAATATTAAGTTCTTTTGCTCCGCGTACGACTTTCGCCGCCGTAAGATAATTCAAGGTAGATGAGAAATAATGGCAAATGATATCATGCAACAACACTGTTTGTGCCAAATGGTTGGCCTCTTCCTCCTGTTGGTCAGTGTCAGGATCAACCATATTGTCCATAAAACATTTCGGTTCGTTGATATGCAGTAACACGTGGGCAATTTCGTGTGCGAGTGTGAACCAGAAATTGTCCATCCGCTTGTATCTCCCTGTATAAACCACCACGGGATTCTCTTCATCCATAAAGGCAGCCCCATCCAAATAGGTCTTCTGCAAGTGCTCCAGCACAAAGAATTTCACGCCGCACTTGCGCAAATCCCGCAAGAAATCCTCAATTCCTGTACGACTGACAGTATAGCCATGCAAGTTCTCGTACAAGTTTTGCAATGCTTCTTTGTTGTACGCAGGGACATTGATACTTTCCGCACAAAGCTTGGCCTGTTGTGCCCAACATTGCAATGCATAGTAATCGTATTGCTTGTATGCGTCTGATTTTTTGCAAGCAATCTTAAGATTGTCCCTGTTTTGGAGGAAAGCGAAATCCAATTTTTCCTGCTTCCAAAACGATTTTACCTGACACTCTAATTCTGAAGTGTCCTTTGTCTTTTTCAACCATCCTTTTTTACACATTTCCGCAATCGGCATATACTCGTAGATAGGGGACTTCACCTTCACGGCCTTCTGCTTTTCACTCTCCCCTTCCACAAAGGTGCGATAGGTGATTTCGTGATTCATCCACGCTTGGGCGGAAATGCCAAAAGCCTCCTGAAGAAGTTGCGCCGTTTCGAAAGTGACAGGCTGCTTGTTCTGAACCAACTGGTTAACCGTTTTCAGAGACAACCCCAACACTTCCGCCAAATCGGTTTGAGTCCACCCCCGAACATCCATCTGTCGTTGGATGAAATGCCCAGAGCCGAACACCTTGAAAGGCTTGATTTCTTTAATATTTTTCTGTTCCATTGTATGTGTTTTTTTTATTTTTTCTCACTGATAATGATTGGAAATATCTGTCAGCCCGAAAATCCCTATCGTACAACTCTCATTTTGCCAGTCAACCGTCATTTCAAGTCTATATTTCTTTTTCAACCGTATGGAATACAATTCCGTGTTGGTCAATTTTTCAAAATGAAGAGACTTATCATTCCACAAGTCATAAATGTCATACGCATCTATAATACTCTGTACGCCAAAGAAGAATTCATCTATAATATCTTGAGTAAGTTTCAATTTCCGAGAACTTCCGGTTTCATATAATTTGAGCAATTCCTTATTCTTAAATTCCACTTCCATTGCTTACATAATTTAACGCGGCAAAGATACAAATTATTTCAAAATGAAACATGTATTTTAACCTATAAGGTGAAAAATAAAAATAATTTATTACACAATGCGTGTTTACGCCACCAACACTTCATTCAATTCCTCAATTATCGCTTCCATCTCGTTGCCAAACAGTTGATACATCTTGCCGCGTCCGCCTTGGGCGTCGAAAGGCGTGTAGTCCAAATCGTCAATATCAAGGTGGTAACTGCTCACAATATGGTCTTTTATCATTCGCAGCCATTCTATCTGCTCGGGTGTGAAGCGGTTGCGGTTGCCTGTATGCTGGCGGAACAGCCACGCGTTGAAATTCCGCTCAATGGTGTTGTTGAAGGCCTCAAGACTTTGGTCGATGCCGCAGGCGTGGCGCACTAATGAAACCAATGCCGTAAGTTCCGTAACAGGGCGGTTGGCTTTCACCTTCTCAATAGCACAATAGGCATCCCAAACGTACATCGGTGCTAACATCGGCTTGTCCTGCTTCAGTTTTTCGAGAAGTTCCTGTGCCATCTGCAAGGTGAGATTGCGGCGGTTGTAGGGCTGGTTGTAGAAAATGCTCAGCGCCATAATCTCGTCTTTGTGCTGCTCCAAATATTCGGTGAAATCGCGCACCGTCTCTTTCGCCTTTTCGAACGTGAAACTGTTGAACTCGCTTTTCAGCACCGTGTCAAGGTTTACGGTGTCAATCTTCTGGTCGTGCAGGTTGCGCACGGTCACAATGTATTCGTTCAACTCGCCGTTGAAGGTGCTGCTGGCAATGTCGGCCAACCGCTGCTGCGCCTTTCTGCGTATCTTCTCCTCAATGGCGGGCGTCAGTTCGGTTGGCGGAATCTTTTTCAGTTCTGCCTGTGCCTCATCGTCTATCTTGTCGGGGTCGAAAGCCGATAGCAGTTCGGCACTCATCTGCCCCAACGTCTTGCCCCGCGACAGGGTTTCTATCTTTTCCTTCTCCTTTTCGGTAACCTCTTTGTTCAGCCGAATCAAGCGGTTAGCAAGCGAAGTGAACAAATCTTCTTCCGTAACGCCCATCGTGACAGCACCCAACAAATCTTTCAGCGGAACGGTGGGCTTACGTTCCAATGGTCGGCTGTCGGTCTTCTTGGTCTGCGTCACGCCAACAGCATCCACAATCACAAAATGCGTTTTGGTCTGCGCCGTGCGGCTCACCAATTGCAGCGAATCATCGTTGATGGTTCGTGTGCCGCGACCTTTCATCTGCTCGAAATAGTTGGCACTGCGCACATCGCGCATAAACAGAAGCACTTCGAGCGGCTTCACGTCGGTGCCGGTGGCAATCATATCCACCGTCACGGCAATGCGCGGATAGTATTGGTTGCGGAAACGATTCAGCACCGACTTCGGATCTTCGTCAATCTTGTAGGTCACTTTTTTGCAGAAGTCGTTGCCCTCGTTAAACTCCTCGCGCACAATCTTTATGATGTCGTCGGCGTGGCTGTCGGTCTTGGCGAAAATGAGCGTCTTGGGCACCTCGTACTGCCCGTTCTCGTCGTAGCGGTTTGGGAAAATCTCCTCCATCAGCGCTTTGCGGAACTGACGGATAACGGTGCGTATCTGGCTCGGATTCACTACAGAACGGTCGAGGTCGTTTTTCTTGTACTCAGTATCCTCATCCACTTGTTGCCAGCGTGTTTTGCGTGTCACCTTGTTGCGATGGTCGATATACCAACCCGCTTTGATGAGACCTCCGTTTCTTGAGATTTCCGTTTCAATGGTATAGACATCGTACGGCACATTCACACCGTCGATAACCGATTGTTCGTAGGTGTATTCGCTCACCACATTCTCGTTGAAGAAGCCGAAAGTGCGCTTGTCGGGCGTGGCGGTCAAGCCGACAAGGAACGCATCGAAGTAGTCGAGCACCTGTTTCCAAAGATTGTAAATACTGCGGTGGCATTCGTCGATCACCACAAAATCGAACTGTTCGATAGGCACTTTGGCGGTGTATTCCACAGGAATGGCCTGCTGTTCCTTCAGCCGTTGCTGCAACCACGACGATTCGTTCGGGTTGTCGGTTTCGGCCGATTCGTCAAACTCCTCGCCTTTCAGAATCGAATAAAGCCGCTGAATGGTGGAAATGCACACCTGGCTGTCGTTGGCGATGAAACTCGACGAGAGTCGCTGCACATTGTAGAGTTCGGTGAATTTGCGGTTGTCGTCGTTCGGGCGGAAGTTCATAAACTCCTGCTCGGCCTGTTCGCCTAAATTGCGTGTATCTACAAGAAACAGAATGCGTTTGGCTTTGGCGAATTTCAGCAGACGGTAAATGAACGTAATGGCTGTAAATGTTTTTCCCGCACCCGTCGCCATCTGAATAACCGCCCGCGGGCGGTTATTCTTGAAAGATTCCTCAAGATTTTCCACTGCCTTTATCTGCGCGGGACGCAATCCCGTTGTGTCCAACTCGGGAAAATCCTGCAAGCGGTTTCTCAAGCTCCGCCCATTGCGAATCCATTCGGCGAAAGTTTCCGGTTTATGGAAGGCGAAGACCATTCTGCTGCGTGGTTTCGGGTCGCTGTAATCAGTGAAATGTGTCAAGGATCCTGTCGTCTCATACACATAGTTCAACGGTTCGTTGTTCAAGTATTTCAGTTTGGCGTTGGCATAGCGCACCGACTGTTCTTCAACCACCGTGATATTGACGGCTTCCTCCTCTCGTTTCGCCTCAATAATGCCCAGAGGTTTGCGGTTCACGAACAAAACGTAATCCGCAGGCCCCACATCAGTTTGGTATTCACGCACGGCAATGCCCAAGCCAGCCGAAAAGTCAATCTTGTTTTTCGACTGAATCTTCCAGCCTGCCAACTCAAGCAGGTTGTCGATTTTGTCGCGGGCGATTTGTTCGGGATTCTGATTTGGCACTTTCACAAATATTTTCGCAAAGATATAAAAAAAAGTCGAACAGGAAAGTTCGTCTTTAGTTGTCAATTAGTCATATTTTTCCGAAACAATGGTCCTGAAAGCAAGAGCTATTTACAAGACGAACGGCGAAAATACAAACTAGTTTTGTCGCAATTATTTCTATTTTTGCACAAAAAAATTGAGCAACAACTACACCCACCCTCACCGTCCGACACAAACGACACTGGTAGGGGCCGAGACTGCCGCATGAGGTCTTTCTGAACGGCCACTAAGCTGGCACATTGAAGGATGGCCAACTGCAAGGGGTTGTGCCGCCGGGCAATTATTACTTGTTCTGAACGAGGCGCACTGTACGCCAATTGCATCGTTTGGATTCACTCACATCCCTAATATTCTTGGTGAAGATGAGAATGTGCGAGAGATTTAAACCAGCGGATGTTGACGACCAGTAGCTCCCGGAACCGCCGCTCGACTCATAATATTCGCCATCACAATCGCGAACACTCGTTACGGGCAAATAAATAGAGTTGCCGTTGGGTCCTGTAACCTTATAGCCGTTATCCATCCACTCCCACTTGCAATTATCCTTCAATTCCATAAACTGCGCATAAGTTGGCAGACTACTGGCAAACTCGCCGAAAGCGGCATTGTAGTTGAACAATTCTTTCTCATTTTTATCTTTCCATTTCGTACCGCTGGGTAATCCTAAATCCACGAACTCCTGCGCGTTAACAGCCAATGCCATCAGGCACATCATACTAAAAAAGAATATTTTTTTCATTGCTTCGATATTTAAACACGGCAAATCTACAAAAAATCCACTATGCAAATATCATTTTAAGTGTCAGAGAAGTTAAAAAATATTAAAATCCCGCAAAACAGACGACACTCAATGCCAGAGAAGGTGGGCGATCCAGATAAACCTTGCGCGATGCTGATGGTAACGGATCAATCCCGCAAACATCTGACTGACATCGCATTTGTCTTACCGGAACCACCCACGGGAGTTCCCACTCCCGCTGAATTATCCAACCTGCGATAATAGACTTCATTGCTTGGGTAAACTGGAGTTTGAGGTGGAACAAGCGTAGAACTCCAGAAAAATGCAGTTCTCCCCAAAGATGCGTATGTGTTGGATCCCACCCCATTGTACATTCCTGCAGGGCGTGCCGAAAATCCAGACATATTATTTGAACCCCCGGCATACCCTGGAGCACATTGATATGGGGAATCGTCCCAACCCACACTATCAGCCAAAGCAGCCGCATCACACATACTGTTTGAATCACACCACAACCAACTGGTGTTTTTGACAAAACTGAACAACGCGTTCAGTTCTCCAATGGTAGGAACATGCCATCCCGTAGGACAAGCACCCTGGTTAGGATTGCTGCCGGAAAAACTATGTGTGGTCGCATTCCAATCATAAAGATAACCATATGTCTGCAGATTAGCCGAGTCACCATTCGGCAGATAGCGGTAACAATAACCATATCCACCCGTTGTCATGGGTATTGATTCCCCATTGGCATAGTGCGTTGTGCGCAGATTTTCTTTCAACCAACATTGTGTACCTACCTGAACGGTATTATACAAGTTCCCATCCACATCCGTAACCATTGGCATACCAAAGCATGGCAAGCCCGTATGTGTTACATCAAAGTTTAGGGTGACTTTCTTGGAAGGGACCAGCACATAAGTAGCAGGAGCACTTTCAATCTCCACTCCATTGTATGTGGCATAACCCACATAACGCATATGATCGTATTGATCGGCCGGCTTTATGATAGTGGCTCTGCTCATCTTATCATCATACTTATAGGTGTTTTGTTCTGTGTAGAACCCATCAAGCGATATCAGATTTTCACCCCCATTGCCAGTATTCAGCAATTTTGCAGAACGCACTCCGTCTTTCTGACTGACAGTAAGGGCATACATTCCCTTGTTTGCCAACGATATGTTCAAAACGCAACTACCGTCTTGGGAACACTCGAATGTACGCGATGTCACAATTTGCCCTTGCATATTGGCAATTTCCGACATCAAAACACCTGCTTTAACACCTTGCAATCTCACCTGCGTGATACCCGAAAACGGATTAGGAGCGACTACTGATAGTCTAAACCCTGTCTGGGCGTTCATATCATCAACACCTGTTCCATTCGTTATCTGTACCATCGTATCTGGAGCCATAATGGAGTCAACCCACTGTTTGCTTAAATTCTCGATTATCACCTTATCAAGCCGAACAGGTAACTGATCCTTATCCATGGCTTTGAACGACACGGTAAAAGTTTGGCAATTCACATTTGTCATCCAAATGAAAAGGAACAACAATGGTATCATTGTCTTGCATTTAGTCACAGTCATGTTCTGAATTCTCATAAGATCATGGTTATTTGAATAAAAATAGTGTTAAAATCCCGCAAACGGCATGAACAGCGGCGGAAGCAGCAGGAAGAAGCCGAGGATAATAAGGGCAAGCAGGAACTTCCAGATAAACTTGAACCACTTGGCATAGGGAATCCGAGCCACACCCAATACACCAATCAGTACGCCGGAGGTGGGCGTAATCATGTTGGTAAAACCGTCGCCAAACTGAAAAGCCAGTACCGTGAGCTGGCGTGACACACCCATCAAATCCGACCACTCGGCCATCATGGGAATGGTGAGTGCGGCCTTGGCGGAGCCGGACGGGATAATCAGATTGAGCAGATTCTGCACCACATACATCACGCCCGTAGTGCCCACACGCCCCGCGTCGCCGAAGCCCTGTGAGATAGCGTATAAGATGGTGTCTATGATTTTCCCATCTTCCAAAATGATGATGATACCGCCGGCCAAACCGACCACCAACGCGGCCACCATGATATCTTTACAGCCATCCAAAAACAGTCGCACAATGCGGTCGAGCTTCAGATTATACGCAAAACCCGCTGCAATGCCCATAGCAAAGAAAAGTCCGGCAATCTCCATCACATACCAACCATAACCCAACACACCGGTCACCAGCGCCACAATGGTAAGCAGCAACAGGACCAGAATGTAGTGGTGTACCGACTTGCGGACAGCGAAGAAACCCAAAACAACATAACAAGCTGCAATGATGGGGAACAGAATTACCGTATGCTTGCCCATACCCACTGTAATGTCGGTTCGGGGCATTTTTATGGCACAGAAAACCAATGCGGCCGCCACTAAGCCATACACAATCCATGTGGCCAGCGACGATTTCGTGACCGACTGCTCCGTGCTGACCTCCTCCCGCTTGTCGCGCCAATACTGGTCCAACTCATACATAAGGGATTTTTGCGGGTTCTTTTTCACCCAGTTGGCATAAATCAGTGTGAAAACAATGGCCACCACAGTCAGCAGAATCCAACAGAACAGGCGGTATCCGATGCCCGAGAAGGTGGGCAAACCGGACAAACCTTGCGCGATGCCAATGGTGAATGGGTTGAGCATGGCACCCGCAAAGCCCACATGCGCGGCCACATAGCACATAAGCACGCCCGTGATGGAGTCGTAGCCCATGGAAATGGCCAAGGGCACGAATATGACAATGAAGGCGATGGTCTCCTCGCTCATGCCGAACACCGAACCAAACAAACTGAACATCAACATGATGGCGATGATGAGCAGATTGTTCACCCCAACCACTTGGAAAAACTTGTGTTTCTGCATTTTCTGGGTCCTGTCCAGAAACAGGTAGATACCCTTGTTGATGGCGTTGGTCTCGTTCATAATCCAGAACGCACCGCCAATCATCAGGATAAACACGATAATGTTGGCGGTTCGCTCAAAGCCCTTGAAAAAGGCGGTGAACACCTGCCAGGTTTGGGGCTGGCTTTGCACATGATGGTAGGAATC
>DGGS01000078.1 GCA_002392325.1 Bacteroidales bacterium UBA3868 | reverse complement strand
AGATAATAGATGATAGATAATAGATAATAGTTTGAAGTTTAATAGCTGTTAACTATAAGTGGGTGCAAAAGTACAAAAAAAGCGTTTGTCAGTTAATCTTCAAGGGTCAATTTTTGAGTTTTTTTATAGTGTTATTACACAATAGTTAAGCAGTATTCACCAATCTTGTGTAGGCCTTCGATAATGCGACTGCGTTGCATTGGACGGGGTTGCGAAACTGCGTTGGCATAGTGCGACAATTGAGATTGCCGTATGCCTGTGACGCGGCTTAATGCTGAAAGTGTAGTGTACTGCTGAACTTCATGGAGCAAGGCACTTATCCTTTTTTCGAACACCAGTTTGTAATTGCCGCTTTTGATGTCATCGGGGAGCTGGTCCCCGTCTTGTAAACAACCTTCTATTTGGAAACGTACACTTTCAATAGTGTCTTTTTGTAATCCGCTGAATGTCTTATTGGTCGTTAACACAGCACCTCCTATGGATGCATCATATATGTATGCGGCGTAATTTTTTCCGCACCAGTCCACTAATACTTTAATTGTTGTCATTCTACTTGATATTATTTTTTAATTATCTTTTCCATCCTGCTTGTTTGAAAATGCTGTTTAGATAGTAGTCGTCCAAATCGTCAGATAGCTTTTTATTTACGGTTACTTTGCCTTTTTTTGTAGGATGTTTAAATTGTCGGTGATCTCCTTTTGTATAAGCTAAAAACCATCCATCGTCCAACAGCATCTTGATCACCTCTCTGACTTTTTTCGTTTTCATAAGAAACAAATATTTTGTAAGGGTTTTCGTTTGCAAAAATAGTATTATTTTTAATACGATTCTGTGCCTTGTAAAAAAAATATTTACTTTTGCAGTGACTTATTGAACATATCTATTTTTCTAATTTGAATTAATAATGAAAAAACTCTTGATACTTTGTTTGGTAGCGTTTGTTTCAGCAGTTGTTACCGCTCAAAACACCGGCATCATCCCTTCGCCGCAACAAGTGGCTATGCGCCCTGGTGAACTGTCGCTGATGACAGCATCCGACTGCAAACCGGTGAAAGAATTGATTGCCTCATTCCCGGTGGATATCAATGCCGACCAGGGATATATTTTGGAGGTGACAGAGAAAGGGGTTTTGATTCAGGCACTTACGGAAACAGGGCTGTTCTATGGCGAGCAGAGTCTCAAGCAGATGCTGCGACATTTCGCCCAAGAAAACGGCCAGATTGTTATTCCCTGTATGCGGATTATCGATTATCCCAAACTGAAATACCGCGGATGGATGGACGATATCAGCCGCGGGCCGATTGTGAACATGGCGTTTCTGAAACGGATGATTGCCACCATGGCCGAATACAAGATGAACTTCTTCAATCTCTATACCGAGCATGTTTTCAAACTGGAAGACTACTATGACATCGCCCCATCGGACGGGCTTACCGCTGCGGAGATCAGGGAGTTGGAGGAGTTTGCCGCCCAGTATCATATCGAGTTCTTTGGCAACCAGCAGTGTCTGGCGCACGCGGAGAAGACGCTGCGCATTCCCTATTATCAGGAGATGGCGGACACCAAGGCAAACTGGAATCCGGAAAAGTCGAAGGACTTTCTGAAATATGAATTGGAAACGGTTGCGAAGGCGTACAGCTCTCCGTTTTTCAATATCAATTGTGATGAAACGGAGGCGTTGGGCAGCGGCAAGGCCCGCGACTATGTGGCCCAACACGGCGCTTCGCAGGTGTATGCCGACCACATCCGCTGGGTGTATGATGTGCTGAAGCCCCTCGGCAAACGGGTGATGATGTGGGGCGATATTGCCGCAAAAGATTCCGCCATTACAGCCCAGTTGCCCAAAGACATGCTGATGATTGTGTGGGCGTATTCGCCGCTGGACAGTTATGTGAGTATGATAGAACCATTTGAGAAACAGGGACTTGAGTTTATGGTGGCTCCGGGCATGAGCATGTGGGGTTCGGTGTTTCCGAGTTATGAACTCTATACCAAAAACATCGCCAATCTGGTGCGCGACGGTTACCAACATGGCGCTTTAGGCATGATGAATACCGCCTGGGACGACTCCGGCGAGTCGCTTGTCAACAGCGCATGGCATGGCATGTGCTGGGCGGCGGAGATGGCCTGGAAACCGCTGGAACAAACAGAACCGAAAGCTGCCGATTTGGAGCGTTTAAGCCGGTTGAATATCTTCAACCCGTTGTTTGAGCGTCGTTTCGCCGCCCCCGCCGACCATTTTCAACTGATGCGGGATTTGGAACATGTGAATGTGCCGAACTTCTTTAACAGTGGCGCTTTGTACGAAAGCATTTGGGATTTCTATCCGACGAAAGTCAGTGAGGAAAACTACCGCGAAAACCTTCGCGCTTACGATCTGATTGGGCGCGAAATGGACCAATATGAATATAAGGGTCAGACCGATGCTCCTCAGTTTTCAGCCCCGATGCGCATCGCCCATTATGTGGCGTGGCACCAGTTGGCGGTGGTCAAACGCAACATACTCCGACATGAGATCTATCAATATCTCCAAGGAAATCAGTCTTTTACAAGAGATTTGATTGAGGAGGAGATACGAAATGAAATAGAATTGCTGCATGTGGTTAAGCGGTTGTATTTGAGTTTGTGGGACGAGGAAAACCGCCCGTATAGCCGCAATATTGTGGAGGCGCGCTACGACCAGGTGGCACAGGAGTTGATGGATATCCCGTATCATGTGCTGATAACCACCACGCGTGATGACAAAGGCGAAACCATGGTCTCGATGCGTACCCTTTTTGGCGATCAACCCATTTACTATACCCTTGACGGCCGAAAACCTCATGTGGGTGAAAATGTTTATACTCAACCGTTTGCGCTTCGGGAATCGGCCACTGTGCGCGCGATGGCGCGCAATGCGATGGGCGAAGAGGTGGAGTCGGAGCGCTATGTGCTGCTGCACAAAGGGTTGGGCAAACTTGTCCTGTTGCACACGCCGTATGCCGATTACAAACCCGAGTACGCCGCATCGGGCAAGGGTGCGCTGGCGGATGGTGTCACGGGCGGTGACATGTACAACGATGGCAACTGGCAGGGGTATTGGGGCAAGGATATTGATGCGGAGTTTGATTTTGGGAAAGCCACGCCACTGCATTCTGTCAAGATGCGGTTCTTCCAAAATGTTCACGATTGGATCATGTCGCCTAACACGGTGGAGATTTACACCTCTAAGAACGGCAAGGATTACGAGTTGTATAAAACATTGAAAATGAGTGATGTGGACTATAATGTCGGCACTTCGGTCATCTATACGATACAGGATGACAACCTCTCATTGAAGACCCGTTATGTGCGTGTGGTGGTGAAGAACGCGGGGCCGCTGCCCGCCTGGCACCAAGCCAAGGGCCAACCGTCATACATCTTCTGCGATGAGATAGTTTTGTGGTAATTTTCTAAAAAAATATTAGGTAATTATATAGATTTTGTCCCAGCTATGCAGTAGTTTCCGCTCAACGCTAATGCGTCTCGCGGAATGGTGTGCCGCATACGGGTTAAAATGGGGAAAGATGGGCGGCTTCATATGTATTCCAATTATGGCAGGCACTCCCGCCGCCTATCTTTCCCGATGTATTCTTTAGGCGTGCCCACCATTCCGCCGTGAACATAGTGAACGGCGGAATCCAAATCAATAGACCATAATGTTTGGTCATCTTCTATATTGCTTTTAAAAATTATGTACCTTTGCCGCGTCTTGTTTCAAGATTTCCAAGACTGACTATGATGAAATTATTATTTAACAATAAGGTACACCATTCCGCCGTGAACGCAGTGAGCGAGCGGAATCGTCAGATTTTATTCCTGTTCCTGTTGTTCGCCATGCCGTTGGTGATGGTGGCGCAGACCGACTGTGGTACGGTGACCGACTATGACGGCCATGTGTATGCGACGGTGCAATTGGGCAACCAGTGCTGGATGCGTGAGAACCTGCGCGTGACGCACTATGCGGACGGCACGGCGCTTCAATTGGGCACAACCACGGATGCCGATGGGCGTTGCTATTATTATCCAGATGGCTCTGCCGCCCATGTGGAGCGCTACGGACTCCTTTACAGTTGGTTCACCGCTCTCAACGGGGCCAAACCTACGGAGGATGTGCCCAGCGGTCTGCAAGGCATTTGCCCCAAGGGTTGGCACATGCCCTCCAATTTCGAGTGGATGGCGCTGGAGGATTTTCTCGGTTACAAGGACGAGCACCGCTGCGGCACCGATGTGAACAATGTGGCCAAAACGATGGCCTCGCAAGAGGGTTGGTACTTGGATGTGATGACGAAGGCGCCCGAATGCTCCATCATGGATGATCCTGCGAAAAACAACCAATCTCGACTCAACATACTCCCCGCCGGCAGTTTTTGGAACAGTTACTATGGCTTCGGTACCAACACGGGCTTCTGGACCGCCTCCGATGGCAGCGATGTCACCTCGCCCATCCATTATCTGGTGAACACCAATGCCACTGTCGAAATCAACTGCACCCCAAAAGAAGCCGCCTACTCGGTAAGATGCCTGAAGGATTGAACTATGAACTATGAACTATGACTATGAACTA
>DGGS01000127.1 GCA_002392325.1 Bacteroidales bacterium UBA3868 | reverse complement strand
AAAGGCACCATTTTCGGTTCCGTTACCTCTATCGCCGTTGCTAACGCGCTGAAAGAGCAACACGATATCGACATTGACCGCAGAAAGATCGTCATGCACGAAGACCACATCAAGGAACTTGGCCAGTACACCGCTCAAGTGAACTTGCACAAGGACTTCAACAAGGTGACTATCAAACTCAATGTTGTAGCCGAAGAAGAGTAATAATTATTTTTCTTTCATATAGAAACTCTCTCCAATAGGGGAGAGTTTTTTTTTGTATTTTTGCGCTCAATAATAAACGATATGAAATACAAGCGAATACTTCTCAAACTCAGTGGCGAATCCCTTATGGGGGATGACGGCTATGGAATACAATACCAGAATGTGCATCACTATGCCTCCGAGATCAAGTCTGTTGTGGATTTGGGAGTGCAGGTGGGCGTAGTGATTGGCGGAGGCAACATTTTCCGGGGTGTGCAGGGCGCGTCCAAGGGTTTCGATCGCCGCCAAGGCGACCAGATGGGTATGCTGGCCACCATAATCAACGCCATGGCCATGCAAGCCGCCTTGGAGGAGATGGGCGTGAAAGCCAAAGTGCTTACCGCCTTCGCCATTGAAAGTGTGGGCGAGCGCATCTCCTGGCGCAAAGCTGTAGAAGAACTCGAAAGCGGCACTGTGGCCATCTTCGGTGGCGGCACTGGCAACCCTTTCTTTACTACCGACTCCGGCGCAGCGCTCCGTGCCGTCGAAATCAAAGCCGACCTCTTGCTTAAGGGCACTCGCGTGGACGGTGTCTATACCGCCGACCCCGAAAAAGACCCCACCGCCACCAAATACTCAAATCTCACATTCGATGAGGCGTACCAGAAAAATCTGAAAATCATGGACATGACCGCATTTACCGTCTGCAAAGAAAATAACATGCCCATTTATGTCTATGATGCCAACAAACCTGGAAATCTTTTAAAAGTGCTGAATGGCGAACCTATCGGCACGCTTTTACAATAATTCACGTAAGTCGCCACAGGGTGCCGGCTCACAACTAAAAACTAAAAACTATGTCTGAAGAAGCAAAAAATATTTCCGAAACTGTTTCCGCCGAAGAGGAAGCACGCATGATTAATGTGTCCAAAAACCGTGTTGTCTTCAAAGTCCATTTCTCCGTTTTTTTGGTGGTGAACTTGATTGTTTGGGTGTTATGGTTCACCTTGTTTAACGCTATTGTAACGGATCCCTATATCAGCAGAGCCATTCTCAAGGCATTTTCGTGCATTACGCTTGTGTGGATCCTTATCGTGATTCTGCATTATCTTATTGCCTATAAATGGAATAAGACCTTTGTGGAGAAAGAGTTGAATAAAATCAAGAAACAACGTGTCAAACAATTGGCGGAAATTGAGAAAATAAAGGCCAAGATTGCCGAGGCGAAACAACAACAGAACAACGCTGAACAAAACCAATAAGCTCAAGCAGAATATTACCGTCATCAAACAATAAAAATTTTATATATTTTTGCAGCCGTAAAAAATTAATTTTTCAATACTCTTATGGATACACAAACCTGCTTGAAAAACGCTAAAGATAGCATGAATTCCACTGTGGCATTCTTTGATAAGGATTTACAGAAAATACGCGCCGGTAAGGCCTCCCCGCAAATGCTGGACGGGTTGAAGGTGGATTATTACGGCAATCCCACGCCAGTGGATCAGGTGGCCAACATCAACACGCCCGACGCCCACCAGATTGTGATTCAACCTTGGGAGCGCAACATGCTGCCCGTGATTGAGAAAGCGATTTTGGCGGCTAACATCGGTCTTACTCCGCAAAACAATGGTGAATTCATCCGTTTGGTGGTTCCCACGCCTACAGAGGAGCGCCGAAAAGAACTGGTGAAAAAGGCCAAACAAGAAGCCGAGCAAACCAAAGTCTCTATCCGTAATATCCGTCGCAACGCCAACGATGAGGCCAAAAAGCTGAAAGACGGAGGTTCTCCCGAAGATGAAATCAAGAAATTGGAGGCCGATATCCAAAAAGCCACCGACGAAGCCATCGCCAAAGTGGATAAGATTATGGAGGCTAAAGAGAAAGAGATTATGACAGTGTAGTAATCGATGAACGAATAACGATTTTTATTAATTTATAAATTTTACAAGTATGAATATTCCTGAAAATTTGAAGTATTCCAACGACCATGAGTGGTTGAGAGTGGAAGGTGAATTCGCATACGTAGGCATTACTGCGTTTGCTGCTAATGAACTGGGTGACATTGTGTTCCTTGACATCACCACAGAAGGTGAGACACTGGGACAGAATGAAGTTTTCGGTTCCATTGAGGCCGTTAAGACCGTTTCCGATCTCATGTTGCCTGTTGGCGGTGAGGTTGTGGAATTCAACACCGCGTTGGAAGACAATCCAGCATTGGTGAACACCGATCCTTACGGAGAAGGCTGGATTATCAAGATCAAAGTTACCGATCCTGCCGAGGCTGACACCCTTTTGGATGCCGCCGGTTATCAGGCATTGATTGGCTAACGATTAAAATCGTAAAAATAAAACGGAGGTATCGATTGATGCCTCCGTTTTTTTGTTGTGGTACAGCAGGATTCCGCCGCGCGGCGGAATCCTCAAAATGATGACGACTTACTTGGCTTCAATATTCTTGCCACAGTCGTTCACAATCATCTTATACCATTCCTCGCGATATTTCGGCTGGTCGGGGAATGCGCATTGCGGTATTTTGGTGTCAGACACTTTGAATTTGCCATTCTCCTCTTTCTTTACATTACCGTCATGGTATTTCACCAACAGGTAGATGAAGAGGTTGTTCCATTCTTTGCATACGCTTTTGGCTGCCGTATTGGAATAATCATTGAGGATCTCCCGTGCTTTTTCAGGATTATTTCCGAACATGTCTTTCATTTGTGAGGACATTTTATCAATGTCTTTCACGAATTTGCCTTCCCAATAGGCCTGTTTCTCATTCACATGCTTGATCATGTCGCTGTAGCGTGTATAAACATAATTGCTTACCTTGGTGAAGGTCCAGAAAGCGGCGTCATCGGAGTATTCGACCATGGAGCCGTTGCCTTGGGCGTATTCTTTGGGGATCTTGTTGATACCGCAGAACATGGGCACATAGCAGCAGCTGGCGGCATCGTCAACGCCAAACCAGAAAATACCACCGAAGGCATTGGGAAGCCAGTTGCGGCATTGGGCCACAAAGGAGAATCCGGTCTGTTGGGTGGCAGTGGCGCGCTCGTGGATGTAGCCTTTGCCATTGTATTCCCATGTCATCGGGCGCCAACGATACGGGCAGTTGAACGGGCCTGCGCCGAGGTCTTTGGTCATATCCATAGAAGTGCCCTCGAAATGGTCACGCATCATCTGCATCATGAATTGGGCGTCGATTTTGCTCTTGTCTGCGGGTTTGATCCACAGCGGGAAGCGGTGTTTGAGGTTGTCGCCACGGGCATAATCCTCATATTTGGCCATTTCAGCGGGATTGCAGTGGTTGAAAAATGCCCACACACGGGCTTCGCAAAAACGCGCGCCATCAAAAGTGATGGGATTGTAGGTGTCGCAGAAGCTGAATTCGGCATCGGGAGCGGTTTTCGGATCTTTAGGATAAAGTCCTTTCAGACGGGCGAAGGAGATAACATCCTCAGAATAAACGGTTTCCACAGTAGGCAGGAAAATCTTGTCCAATTCCTTGCTGGTGATGGAGGTCTTGCCGTCGCGCAGCGGGAAAGTGGAGATGCGGGATTGGTTGGCGTGACCGCTGATATATCCGTCGGGGATGCGGCGGGCTACCCAAACAGCGCCATTGCTCCAACCTTTCACGATTCTGCCTTTGGCATCCAGCATTTTTTCGCCTTTGCCGATGAGGTCCATCACCCAAGCTTCATTTGGGTCAACAATGGAGAACGATTCGCCCTCGCTGGCATAGCCGTAGGTTGCCATTAACTCGGCAATCACCTTGATGGCTTCGCGGGCGTTTTTGGCACGCTGCAATGCGATGTAAATCAAGGAACCATAGTCAATCATACCTTGACCGTGTTCCAGTTGCTCAATGCCTCCGTATGTGGTTTCGCCAATGGCCAGCTGCCACTCGTTCATGTTGCCGATGACGGAATAGGTGTGCGCAACCTGCGGAATTTGTCCCAGCAGTTTGCCCGTATCCCATTCGATGACATCCATCATAGTGCCGGCGGGATAGTCTTTGGCCGGACGGTAGTAGAGTTCACCATAAAGCTGGTGGGAGTCGGCGGCGTATGTCAGAAAACAGGAGCCGTCCTTGCTGGCACCCTTCGTCACAATGAAGTTGGTGCAGGCGAATGTCGTGCCCAGAGAGAGCAGACCGACAAGCAGGGTTAAGAGAGATGCTTTTTTCATAAACAATATTTTAAGATAATAAATAATTGTATCATTAAATTAGGTTGCAAAGGTAGAAAAAAGATTGGATATTTCTTGATTTTTATTATTTTTGCCACCGATTTTATGGTGAAAGATTTTCAAGGAAATCTTGAGAGGGAAGCAGGTGAGAATCCTGCACAGTACCCGCTGCTGTGAGTTCATAAAATCCTTAGGAAAAAAGACGGTCACTGTCGCATGTGCGATGGGAAGGCCTCCGAAGGAGAACGAGTCAGAAAACCTGCCATTGAATCAACACGTTGCAAGCTTCGGGAGATAGGCTTCTGCGAAAAATGGAATCTTTTTCCATGTTATTTTTCGTTTGAGACAATTCCCGCCGCTGCACGCAACGGGATTTTTTGATATTTGACATTATCTACAAACAATAAATAACATTAAATACAAACGCTTATGAAAAAAGTTCTATTTTTTATCGCAATTTTTTGTGCAGTATTGTTCGGGGCAAAGGCTCAGAACACAGACGCCACCATCTCCAAAAATGACATCATCTATTGGGTGGGTAGCGGTGATGATAGCGTCATCTTCGTGCTCAATATTGATACCACTTCTCTGGCATGGGGTTATCATTTCGACGCCAACAACGAGCCCACGGTTGAGGACATGATTGCCGACATTGATGCTGCCGATCCCCGCTTGGCCTACACTATCAGCTGGGAAACTTACGAATACACTTTCTATTATGTGAACCATCCGCTCAAACTGATGGCTGACGAATTCCGTTTCAAAGTGAACGGTGTTCTGGCTTCCGTCCTTGAGGATTTCGAAGATTATGACCTCGCTGACAACATGATTGTGGTGGTCAGCACATCGGCAAGTGATACTTGGATCACCCCCATTGTTCCTGTAACGGTGGCCACCATGCCTGTGGATGCCACTATTTCCGCCGAGGACATTCTCTACTGGGTGGGCGAAGGCAGTAACGAAGCCGTCATCGCCATCAACTGGGGCGTGCCCGACACCGCACTCGCTTGGGGTTTGCGTTTCAATGACAACTTGACCGTCACTACCGCTTTGCAAGCTCTCGTCGCTGCTGAAAGCCGTCTCTCGACCAATTCCGCCATGTCAACTTTCGACTATACGGACGGGAATGTCAACCTCACCTTCCAGAGCACCTCTGGCAACTACATGCAATTCATACTCAACGGCAATCCGCAGGCCGGTCTGTCCAGTGCGGTAACCGACGGTGCGTTCCTCAAGGTGGGTGAGTCCGCCTACGGCATCGGCTACGACTCCACTGCTTTTGGAGGCAGCTGGTATCCTATGGGCGTGGTATGGCCGACCCCGATACATCCTGTTATGGCACCCGACACCACAGCTATCCCTGAAGAGGCCACTATCGCTTTCAGCGACATTCTCTACTGGGTGGGCGAAGGCACGAACGAGGCCGTCATGGCCGTCAACTGGGCCGACACCGCTCTGGCATGGGGTTACCGCTGGAACGGCACTGCCACCGTGGCCGACATGATGACCGACATTGCCGCCGCCGACCCGCGCTTCAGCTATACTGTCAACGGTTATCTCGATGACATTCTCTTCGTTGTGGCCGAAGGCGACACCCTCCGCAAGGTTCCCTTCAGCTATTGGGAGAGCAAGAACAACGGTGTGTCGGATGCCGGTATGGGCCAGACCCTTGTCAATGGCGACTTCGAGAAGTGGGCTGAACCCGCCGCTGGCGTGGTTGTGGACAGCACCTACGATGAAACTTATAACTATTGGTGGTACACTTATGTCTATCCGATGGCCATCACGCCCGTCTCCATCCCTACCTCTCATGACGGTATCAATAATCATGAGACGACGCGCATCATCGCCTATCCGAATCCTTGCACCGAGAATATTCGCGTACAAACATCTGTAAATGAGGAAGTTGTTGTGTATAACCTGCAAGGTGCCGTAATTATGAGCACCGTGGCACAGGGAGAAATCACCACTTTGGATGTAAACAATTTGCCTTCAGGTGTTTATTTTGTGAAGAGTGGCAGCAAAACCGCCAAGATTGTGAAGAGATAACCCCCAATTTTACCACTCATATTTTTAAAAAAGCCCCTGACAGGACATCCTGAAAGGGGCTTAGTTTTTTGGGGAGAAGAGAGGTTTGTTCGTAAAATTTATAAAGTTTATAAAGTTTGTAACCTTTTAATCTTAAGAATCTTAAAAACCTTAAGAACAAATTAACCCTTATTATTTCTCTTCTTTGTACACGGGCAGGGGTTGGTCGATTTGCTCGTTCCAGGGCAGGCCGTAGCCGCCGATTTCCTTCATGAACGGATCCGGGTCGAACTGTTCGACATTGAAGACGCCGGTGCCTTTCCAAGTGCCAGTGAGAATCATCTTGGCACAAAGCATAGCGGGAACGCCAGTGGTGTAGGATACGGCTTGTGCGCCAACCTCTTTGAAGCAAGCGGCGTGGTCGCAGTTGTTCCAAACATAATAAGTGCGCTCCTTACCATCTTTTATACCTTTGATTTGGCAACCAATGGAGGTCTGTCCATGATAACCCTCACCCAAAGAGGAAGGTTCCGGTAAAACGGCTTTCAAGAACTGCAACGGAACAATGTCAATTCCTTGATATTTAATCGGTTTAATGCTGGTCATGCCGATTTCCTGCAGCACATTCAGCACGGTGAGATATTTCTGTCCGAAGGTCATCCAGAAACGGGCGCGCTTGATGGAGGGATAGCTGCGAACCAAAGACTCCAACTCTTCGTGATAGAGCAGGTAGGACTCACGCTCACCGATGTTCGGGTATTCCACCGGGCGATGAATGGACATGGGATCGATTTCCACCCATTGGCCATTTTCCCAATACTTGCCGCGTTGGGTGATTTCGCGGATGTTGATCTCAGGATTGAAGTTGGTGGCAAATGCCTTGCCATGATCACCGGCGTTGCAATCGACGATGTCCAGATAATGGATTTCATCGAAATAGTGTTTGGCGGCGTATGCGGTGTAGATACTTGTCACACCGGGGTCGAAACCACAACCGAGCAGGGCCATAATGCCAGCTTCTTTGAAACGGTCTTGATAGGCCCATTGCCAGCTGTACTCGAATTTGGCTTTGTCGCGCGGCTCGTAGTTGGCGGTGTCCATATAGTTGGTTTTAGTGGCCAAACAGGCGTCCATCAGCGGAAGGTCCTGATACGGGAGCGCCACATTGATCAACAAGTCAGGTTTGTAGCTGTTGAGCAATTGGATGGTTTCCTCCACATTGTCGGCATCCACCTGGGCGGTTTGGATGCGGTTGCCTCCAATTTCAGCGGCAATCTTGTCGCATTTGGATTTGGTGCGGGAGGCGAGCATGATTTCGGTGAACACTTCCGGCACGGAAGCGCATTTGTGTGCCACCACGGCTCCCACGCCGCCGGCACCGATGATAAGAACTTTTGCCATAGTATTGCGTTTTTAGTTATTTCTGTTTCGAGGGTGCAAATATAAAAAAAAAGCGTATCTTTGCCGCCAGAAAACGTGGACAGATTTGTATTGCTTGCAACCACATAAAAAAATGCTAAAAAACAAACATTTCCCACACGTTTTCCTTTGTCTTTTTTTTATTAACTTTCAAAAAACATGTTAGTTATGAGCTATCTATTCACATCTGAATCAGTATCTGAAGGACACCCTGACAAACTGTGTGATCAAATTTCAGACGCTTTGTTGGATTCGTTCCTGGCACAGGATCCCGAATCAAAAGTGGCTTGCGAAACCTTAACCACCACCGGATTGGTGGTGTGCGCCGGCGAGGTGAAAACCAACGCCTACGTTTCTATTGATGATGTCGCCAGAGAGGTTATCAAAGAAGTGGGTTACGACAAGAGCGACTATCAATTCGACTATAAATCATGCGGCATCCTGTCCGCCATCCACAGCCAGTCGGCTGACATCAACCGAGGGGTGGAGCGCGCCAACCTGGAAGAGCAAGGTGCTGGCGATCAGGGCATGATGTTCGGATACGCCTGCAACGAGATGGACAACTACATGCCCCTGCCTATTGAGATTGCCCATCGCCTGGTTCAGGAGTTGGCCACCATTCGTAAAGAGGGCAAGTTGATGACCTACCTCCGTCCTGATTCCAAATCGCAGGTTACCGTACAGTATTCCGACAACGACATACCCGAACGCATTGACACTATCGTGCTTTCAACACAACACGACGAGTTTGCCGACGATGACACCATGTTGAAAAAAATTGAACAGGACATTCGGGAAATTTTAATTCCGCGTGTGATTGCTGGTTGCCCCGACAAAGTAAAACTCTTATTTAAAGATGATTATAAATTGTTGGTGAATCCTACCGGCAAGTTTGTCATTGGCGGACCCAATGGGGATACCGGTCTTACGGGCCGCAAGATCATCGTGGACACATACGGAGGATACGGTGCGCACGGCGGTGGTGCTTTCTCCGGAAAAGACCCTTCCAAAGTTGACCGTTCGGCAGCATACGCCACCCGTCACATTGCCAAGAACATGGTGGCAGCGGGGTTGTGCGACAAAGTGCTGGTGCAAGTGGCCTATGCCATTGGCAAAGCCGACCCTGTGGGTCTCTATGTCAACACATACGGCACAGCAAAAGTGTCCATGAGCGACGGTGAAATCGCCAAAAAAATCGGCACTATTTTCAATATGCGTCCCTACAATATCATAGAACGCTTCCAATTGAAGAACCCGATTTACCAACCTACCGCCTCATACGGACATTTTGGTCGCGATTGGTACGAAAAAGAGGTCAACGGCAAGACAATCACTTTCTTCCCGTGGGAAAAGCTGGATTATGTTGAGGTTATAAAGAAGGAATTCGGATTATAACCATTCTGTTATTAGAATCCCCAACTTATACGCCCGCGCAGGCCAAACCCCTGCATGGGATAGTTACGGATAATCAGATAGTTCTGGTTGGCCAAGTTCAGCAATTCGAGTTTGAGTCCAAGCTTGGTCTGTCGGATGTCGAACTCATGGCTTAACGTGATGCTGTGGTCCACATAACCAGGCACCTCGTTGGCGGGGATATTCTCGCCCAATGCGTATCGCTTGCCACACAAAATGACGGCGTAAGTAATGGTAATCCAGGGAGTTTCAAATCCAAGACTTGTGGAACCTGACCATACGGGCGTATAGGGAATCTGGTGATTGAAGGTCTTGCCGGTCGGGTCGGTACGGTCAACCGCTTTCTGATAGGTGCAGTTTCCGTTGAACCGCAAGTAGTATTTTTTGACAAACTGATACTCCAGATTGGCGTTTGCCTCTGCCCCCGCAATCCACACAGTGCCGTAATTAAGCATGGTCCAGGAGAAAAGGTTGTGCGACGGGAACGCCACGATTTTGTCCTTCACAATGTTGAAATAGCCGTCCAAAGAGGCGGACAGATAGACTTTGCCCGCAGCCATCCGCTGTTGTTCCAGCACCGCGCCCAGGTTCCACTGGTGCGTCTTTTCCGGCTCCAAATTCAGGTTGCCCACCTCACGGTAATAGAGGTCGTTGAAAGTGGGCATACGGAAGATGTTTTTGTAGAAGGCGCGAAGCGTCACACGATCTTTCAGATTCAGGGAGGCGCTGACCGCCGGAGAGAGGTGAAGGTAGTTTTTGCCCAGTTGCTCGCCCTGCGACATGTTGTTGACGGTGGTGAACAGAAGATTGCCTACAATGGTGAACATTTTCTTTCCGCCACGCACCGACAAGGAGGTCATGGTGGTAAAACGAGCCGGATTGATGTATTCCATGGTGGAACTATTCAACTGATTGTAAAACAGATCATTGGCTAACGATACGGAAAAATCGGCTTGCCGGTCATTTTTGGGTAATGTGTAGTTGACCACATTGGTTAAATAGCCCTCATATTGATGGTAGTGATTGTCCAATTTGCCCGCTGCATTCAAATACTCAGGATCAAGGTAGCGAGTGTAGTCGTAATTGAATTTTCCGCCAATCTGGTATCGCCAACCTTTTCCGAAATGGTGATAATATTGAGCTTGCGCAAAGGTGTTCCGGTTCCACAGCCGCTGCGATGAGTTGAGGTTGTAAAATACGGTGGCAGAGGGTAATCCGCGTTCCGAATCGTAATAATACCATTTCACCAAAAGCTGTTGGTCGGCGTTCATGCTGTATTTTACATTCGCCTCCAAATTCAGAGCGTTGATATCCGAATTCTGTCTCCTTTCGCGGGAAACACTGTCTGTAATGCCGCCATAATGCAGGATGTAGGGGTATTGCCCGTTTGAGTGTGTAAAATTGGCTGACAGATTCCAGATTACGAAGCGGTTTTCTCTTGTCTTGCTTTTTATCAGATTTTCTAAAAACAATTGTGGCGAAACGAACCCATACATGCCCATGGTAAGGGCAAGTTTCATCTTGAACGGTTTGTTTGGAAAAATGTTTGAGGTATTGATATTCAGCAAATTACTATAGGAAAAGAGTCTTGCGGGTTTGAAAATGTCCAGATCCACCCCGGTGGTGAGTGTCAGAGTACCCACATTGTCAAGGGTGAGTTTTCCCAGATCTATCTGACCGGTTTGGCAGTCGGTGAGCGACATTCCATCGTAGGCGACGCCCGTGTGCTGCGAGCCCAATCCACGCACGGAAACCGTTTTCATACCTCCTGTGCCACCGTAGTCTTTGACCACAACCCCCGACATATATTTCAGTGCATCAGACAGTTGAAGAGCCGGCAAATGTTCTATCTGGTGAACGGTGAGCGTTTGTACTGCAGCTGGACTGGTCTCTATTTTAGAATACCAGCCGCCAATTTGTACCTCTGGCAGCCAGCGGGTAGGTTGCTGTGTTGTGTCGGTTTGAGCTGCGGCAAAACGGAAACAAAAAAGGATAATCATTCCTGTTAACACAAGTCTGATCATCCTTATTTTTTTCATAGCTATAAATTTCCAAATTTTATACGTATTTATTTCCAAAATCAATCTGCACATTAGCCACATATTGACGAATCTGCTGTTCTTCCGATTTTTTGCAAATCAGTAATACATCGCCATTGTCCACCACGATATAATCCTCCAAACCTTGGAGCACTACCACTTTGTTTTTGGGCACATTGACCACACAGCGGCTGGTGTCGTAGGTGCGCACATGATTACCGGAGATGGCGTTGCGGTTTTGGTCTTTTTTGCGCAACTCATAAAGGGATCCCCATGTGCCTAAGTCTGACCAGCCGAACTCAGCGGCGTAAACCATCACATTGCTGGCTTTTTCCATAATGCCGTAGTCAATGGAGATGTTTTTGCAGATTTGATAGATTTCGTCAATGAAATCAGCCTCTTTTTCCGTATTGTAGAGGCCTTCACCCTTCTTGAAAAGGTCGTTCACTTCGGGCAGATGTAGTTCAAACGCTTTTTCAATTACAGGCAGTGACCACATAAAAATTCCGGCATTCCACAAGAAATCACCACTTTCTATAAAACTCTTGGCAATTTCCAGCTCAGGTTTTTCCGTGAAGGTTTTCACCGCGTAGATAGTCGCGTTTTTGTCATAACTCTTATCCTCAATGTATTGGATATAACCGTAACCGGTGTTTGGCGAGGAGGGGCGAATACCGATGGTGAGCAGCCAGTTGTTGGAGGCGACGGCAGACAATCCATTTTCAATCACGCGGGTGAAAACATCTTCTTTCAGAATAACGTGGTCAGAGGGGGCCACCACAATCACGGCATTGGGGTTTTTGGCCTTGATTTTGTAATTTGCGTATGCAATACAGGGTGCCGTATTGCGGCGATAAGGTTCCAGAATTACCTGATCTTCCGTTATTTCCGGCAGTTGGTTCAAGGTTATTTCCTTATAATTCTTGCTGGTAACGATATAGATGTTCCCCTTCGGGCATATTTTCGTAAAACGTTGGAAGGTTTTTTGTATCAAAGTTTGACCTTCTCCTAAAATATCCAAAAATTGTTTTGGAGTTTTGCTGTTGCTCATCGGCCAAAAACGGGCACCGACGCCCCCGGCCATGATGATGCAGTAGTAATTGGGGTTTGGCATATTATAATTTTTTTATGACGGAAGACCTCACGGGATCTCCTTTACTTTAGATATTGTGGCAGTCACATTGGACTGCTATGTGCGGCAGTCACGTAAGACTGCCGTTACGATTATTCGTTCAATGCTTTCACGCCGGGCAGTTCCTTGCCTTCGAGGTATTCGAGCATGGCGCCGCCGCCAGTGCTGATGTAGGACACGAAGTCGGCGAGGTCGTACTTGTTGACAGCTGCGATGGAGTCACCGCCACCGATGACGGAATAAGCACCGGCCAAGGTGGAAGCAGCTACGCTGATGGCTACTGCCTTGGTTCCTTTGCTGAATTTCTCCAACTCGAAAACGCCCACAGGACCGTTCCAAAGGATGGTTTTGGATTCTCTAAGCACTTGTGCGAAGCTGCGTTGAGTCTTGGGTCCGATATCCAGTCCTTCCCAATTGTCGGGGATATTGTTGTCTTCCGTAATCAACACATTGGCGTCATCGCTGAATTTGTCACCGCAGATGGTGTCCAAACGGCAGTAGAAGTTCTTGCCGGAGGCTTTCACCTGGTCGAGAATCTCTTTGGCCACGGGCAGCATGTCGGGCTCAAACAGCGAGTTGCCGATGGTGTAGCCCATAGCGGCCAGGAAGGTGTAGCTTAAACCACCACCCACGATGAGATTGTCAACTTTGGGCAACAAGTTGGTGATGATGTTGATTTTGGTGGACACCTTGGAACCGCCGATAATAGCGGTGAAGGGTTTCTCGCCGCCGTTCAGCACGGTTTCCAAGCTCATCACCTCATTGTAAAGAAGATAACCGGCAAAAGCTTTGCCCGGGAAAAATTGTGCGATAGTGGCTGTAGAAGCGTGCTCGCGGTGTGCGGTGCCGAAGGCGTCGTTCACATAAACGTCACCAAGACGGGCGATTGCTTTGGCGAAGTCCACATCACCTTTCTCTTCCTCGGCATGGAAGCGCAGGTTCTCCAGCAATGCGATGGAACCGGGTTTCAAACCCACAATGGTATTGGCGGTGGCATCGTCCAGCACATCGCCGGCGAAAACAACCTCCTGACCTAAAATTTCAGAAACCTTGCTGACAATGTGACGCAAAGAGTATTTGTCGTTGACTTCCCCTTTGGGACGACCCAGATGCGACATCAGAATTACGGTGCCTCCGTCGTTCAGGATTTTGCCGACGGTTTCCTTGGTCCGGATGATGCGGGTGGAGTCCGTTACATTGAAATTGTCATCCAACGGCACATTGTAGTCCACACGGATGAGTGCTTTTTGGTTGCTGAAATTGTATTGGTCTATCGATTTCATAATAATATGGGTTTGTGAAAACTGATATGATAACTGAATAATGTTCTTTTTATTGTCCGGATGAGGTTAAACGGCCACATCGGCTTTGATATGCGGGTGCGGGTCGTAATTTTCCAATTGGAAATCCTCGTATTGGAAACTGAATATATCTTTAACTTCCGGATTGATGCGCATGGTGGGCAGCGGGCGCGGGTCGCGCGTGAGTTGTAACTTGGCCTGTTCCACATGGTTGGAGTAGATATGCGCATCGCCCAAGGTGTGGATGAACTCTTTTGGTTTGAGGCCGCACACTTGCGCCACCATCATCAGCAGAAGGGCGTAAGAGGCGATGTTGAAGGGTACGCCGAGAAACACATCCGCGCTGCGCTGGTAGAGTTGGAGCGATATCTCGCCGTTGTTCACATAGAACTGGAACAGCACATGACAGGGTGGCAGCGCCATTTTGTCGATTTCGCCCACATTCCAGGCGCAAACCATGAGTCGGCGCGAGTCAGGATTGCTCTTTATTTGCTCAATAAGCTGGCTTATCTGGTCCACGCTTCCGCCATCGGGCGTGCTCCATGAGCGCCATTGCTTGCCGTAAACAGGACCCAGGTCGCCGTTGGGATCCGCCCACTCGTCCCAAATGGAAACACCATGGTCTTTCAAATACTTTATATTGGTGTCGCCTTGCAGGAACCAGAGCAGTTCGTATATAATGGAGCGCAAGTGCAACTTCTTGGTGGTCAGCAGCGGAAAACCTTGAGACAAGTCGAAACGCATTTGATGTCCGAAGATGCTGTAAGTACCTGTGCCTGTGCGATCTGCTTTATAGGAACCGGTTTCCAATATGGTGCGGAGAAGATCTTGATATTGCTTCATTGAGAATGCGGATTAGGCGGCAAAGATACGAAATTTTCAGCAGAATTTGGTCATCTTGAATTGGGTGTTGGGCGTTGGGGCTCAGAGCATGGAGTCTGTTGAAAAAATGTATTTTTGCACCCGATTTTATCACCACAACAAATCTTTAATCTCTCAACCTTATAAACTTTACCAACTTTACCAAATTTCACCTTTAACCTCATTCACCCTTTTATAATGCAAGCATACATTTTTCCTGGACAAGGCGCTCAATTTCCCGGTATGGGAAAAGATTTATATGACCAGTATTCATTGGCGCAAGAGCTTTTCGCGAAAGCGGATGAGATTTTGGGATTTCCCATATCTGATGTTATGTTTCACGGAACAGAGGATGATTTGAAGCAGACGAAAGTCACGCAGCCAGCTGTGTTTCTGCACTCCTACATCGCTTATCGGTGCTTGGCGGAGGGGATGCCTGACATGGTGGCGGGCCACTCTTTGGGTGAGTTCACGGCCCTGGCGGTCAACGGCTGCCTGACATTTGAAGATGCCTTGACGCTGGTGTCCAAGCGTGCCATGGCCATGCAGAAGGCCTGTGAGAGGCAGGAGTCCGGCATGGCGGTGGTGCTGAAGTTCGACGATGCCGTCACGGAACAAGTGTGCGCTGGGATTCAGGATGAGGTGGTGGTTCCCGCCAATTACAACAGTCCACAGCAGTTGGTCATCTCCGGATCTAAGGCGGGACTGGAGAAGGCGATGGAGCAGTTGCGAGCCGCCGGTGCTTCACGGATGATGATACTCAATGTGGGTGGCGCGTTCCACTCGCCGCTCATGCAACCCGCGCAAGAGGAACTGGCTGAGGCCATCGGGCAATGTGCGTTCAGCATGCCCACTTGCCCCGTCTATCAAAATGTCACGGCCTTGCCCGCCTCCGACCCGGAGGAAATACGGCAAAATCTGCTCGCCCAACTCACCAGTCCCGTTAGATGGACGCAATCCGTGCGCAAGATGATCGAAGATGGTGCTACCGAGTTCGTAGAGTTTGGTCCTGGAAGCACCTTGCAAGGACTGATAAAACGCATCAGCCCCGATGTTCAAGTCATGGGAAAATAAACCGAAAAACCCAGTGCCAAAAACATCTTTTCCTCACACTTTTTTTTAATCCATTCATTATCAAAAAGAAAAAATATCAACCTCATTTTGTTGATATTATGTATGCCATCCCCTTGTCGGATATGGCCTCGTTTTTCTATTTTTGAAAACTCGTTTTATTAGCGAAACCATTTTCGTAACTATTTATTAAATAACAACTTGTATAACTCTGTCAGGGCAATGTTTGCTGTTGTCCGGTTTTATTTCCTTTAGAATAATAACAAACCATTATAATACCAGGAGCACCTATGAACAATGATTTATCCCTTTTCGGAGCAGAGGAGGAAACCAACACGATGGAAACCGTGGATGTGCAACAGCAAGTTGCCGCAGAGCTTATACATTCTCGTGAACAGGTTATGCAGCAAATGACCCAGAAGATGAATGTGGAAGCAAAAAATAAAATAGAAACCGAAAAACCACAAAAAACGGTTTACCAGAAGAGTGAGATTTTCCCGGATGTTGTGAAATATTTCGGTGGAGATGAACTTGCGGCTGGCGTATGGATTGACAAATATGCGCTTAAGGACAGCAATGGAAACATCATGGAAAGAACGCCGGAAGACATGCACCATCGTATGGCATCCGAGTTCGCCCGCATCGAGAAACGCTATGTGAATCCGATGAGCGAAGAGCAGATCTTCCATCTTTTTGACAAGTTCAAATATGTGATTCCGCAAGGAAGTCCGATGGCTGGTATCGGCAATCGCGACCAGGTGGTTTCCCTCTCCAATTGCTTTGTGATTGGCAATGACGCCAACTCCGACTCCTATGGCGGCATTATGAAGATGGATGAGGAGCAGGTGCAACTGATGAAACG
>DGGS01000206.1 GCA_002392325.1 Bacteroidales bacterium UBA3868 | reverse complement strand
TGATGTTGAAATAGACATCGTTGGAAACCGGGCGGAGTTGGCGGTTGATTAACGGCATGATGCCCAGCATGATGTCGTCGTGGTGAGGACCGGTGTGGAGAATGACCTTGTTTTCGTATGGTGTGCACCCATGCCGGATGCGTTCCTTGACGGTCTTGATTACCCGTTGGACCGTGTCCAAACTGAGGTCCGGAATCTCTTGACAGCGCGGGTCATTCTGCAAATCCTCGAGTGTCAGCCGGTGGGCGTATTTGTTGATGGTCTTGCAAAGTCCTAATATATGGCGTATTTCAGTGTCTATCATAATCGTGCGGGTTATCCGTTTTTCTTCATGGCGGCCAAGGAGAGGAACAGGCCGAGTATGATGCTGCAGAAGGCGGCGAAGAGCACCTGGAACTCACCCGGCAAGCAGAAGGTCAGCGTGTGAGCGGGAATCCAGAACAACGGGATAGTCTTCTTGAAGACGAAGTTCCATTGAACATCCCAGTTTAGGTTCTGGATGTGCTTGCGCACCTGGATGGGCTTGACGAGCGCAACCGCGCGACCGTCATACTCGGCAATGTGCATGTCGCAGATTTTATGGAAGGTCATAAACACGGGGGCGAAAGAGGTGTTCATCATCAAACTGACGAAGAATGCCCCGGCCAGTTTCAGAGCGGAAAAGTCGCCGCCCATCGCCTCTCTGACGCCGGCAAAACAGCTCGCGCGCTCCATAAATGCCGGAATGCCGACCTTGAATACGCTCATCGCAAGCGCGATCCACATGCCCAGAAAACCCCATACGATGAATTTCGGGAACAGTCCGAACTCCTTGTGGTAATATTGCCCTGTCTTGATGCGCTGCCCCAGCATCTCCCCGAAGGTGGCCAAAATGCCGAACTTCAGAAATGCCATCCACAACGGATATCTGGCGGTGAGGTCACAAAAAGTGTTGAATACGGTTTCACTGAGGAAAAAAGGCAATAATACCAGGATAATGATAACAATAACAAGGATGTCGGTTTTCTTCATGCTTCTGTTTTTTTATTAAGATTGCAAAAATACAAAAATCGCGTGAAAGAGTTTTTCATGCCCGAGTAAACTTTGTCTTTTCTGTGGAATCCAAAAGAAGTTCGTGAAGTTTTATAAGGTTAAGTTAACTTTTTGTATTTTTGCACGCTAAAATAAAACCTGATGAAGAAAGTTTTGATGCTTCTCGCTTTTGTGTCGGTGTTCCTTCTGGCTCCGGCGCAAACCCAACCCATGAAATTTCTGGGTATCAGTATGAATTGCACCATGAATACCTTTGTGAACAAACTCAAAGGGAAAGGTTTTGAACTGGAAACCAACCACAATGCCCCCAATACTTCCTTCATGCGGGGCACATTCGCGGGCGAGCGAGTGAAGATCGAGATTCGCGCCGCATCCAAAACCCACCTCGTTTATATAGTGGTGGTCAACTTCAATCGGAGCACAAATTATACCTATGCTAAACTGAAAGAGACGCTTGCGGATAAGTATGGAGCTGATTATAAGGAATATAATGGACTGAAAGAGGAGGAGAAGTACGCCAAGTTTGTGACCGACTACATGGTTTGGCATCTCAATAAGGCCGAGGATTCGGATGTGGTTAACCGGTTGGTGCTGTCCAACTGCAGTTACCGCGCCAATTTTCCACTTGTGATCTCCTATATTGATGGCAAAAACGCCATTATCGATATTCAGGAGGTGGAATCCGATTTCTAAAAAATAGTTAAAAGACAACCGTTAGTTTGAATTTTGTGTATTTTTGCACGCAAAAACGAAAATCGTGCAAAAATGAAGAAATTGAGAACGAGCGAGGTTATCCAACAGGTGGCGGCGGACCTTTTCCGGAAGTTCGGATTTGAGAAGACTTCCATGGATGAGATTGCCCGCAAAGCCCATAAAGCCAAGCGCTCCATATACAATCATTTCAGCAACAAAGAGGATATTTTCTGCGCATCCGTCCAATCGGAACTTACCCATGTGCGCAGCGCTTTGCTCGCCGTGGTTGAAGACGACAGTCAGCGCATTTTGCCCAGATTGAAACAGTACCTGCTGCTGCGCATGGAACTTTTATCGGAGGCAAGTACTCTGCGTGTGGCCATGAAAAGCAATATGCTGAACCGTGATGACTATGGTTTTGAGAATTTGAAGAAGATGCTGGATGATTTCAACCAGTGGGAACATCAGGCATTCAAGAAGGTGTGGTATGCCAAACCTTCGGATGAGCAACCGGAAATTGTTGAACAACAGGCGGTTGCTTTCGCTGATATGCTTCAAGTTACCCTCAATGGACTGAGTCATTCTTTTTTCGTTGAAGACAAATACGAGCAGTATAAATCCTCTTACGAGATGCTCATCGACTTGATTGTGAACAGCGTGTTCCAAAGTTTTGTGAGCAAATACGGGATAGAAGGCGATATGCAGCGCATAAGTGTTGATTATTTTTAAAGCGTAAAGATATGAGAAACATCATTATTTTTTCGATGGTAACCTTTCTTTTGGCGTTCACATCCTGTCATCGTGAAGTGGCGCCGTTTTTAGGCGATTACAGTTACAAGTTGTCGGGAGAGGTGGCCGTTACCGATGCGGAAGGGGCGACCAGTTATCATTTGCTTCACCGCAACGGACAGATGAACATTTTGGAAGACAAGGCCAACCCTTCCCGATTGCTTATCACGATGAACGAGATGAATGGCGCTTGTTACACCATGACGGCCACGGTGAAAGGCGATTCTCTTTTCGTGGAACCGTATGAGTTTAATATCAATATTTTAACACAAGAAGGAACCTCTATTTTCGATTCTGAAAGCACCTCATCGCTGGTGTATCGCATTACCTCTTCAGGATGTGGTATGCTGAATGGTAAAATGCTGGTGCTGGATGAGCAATGGAATGGTTATCAAAGTGGAGATAACCGTATTGGGATTGCCGGACCGGAAATGAGGATAATAGCGGAAAAGAATTGAAAAGATGAAAAACAGGACATATACCATAACGGTTTGGTGCGCCGCAATCATACTGTTGGTTGCGGTCGTTTCCTGCAAGCACGAGACCGCCAAGCAAGAGGAACAGTCAATACCGGTGGAAGTTTTGGTGGTTGACACGGTGTCGGGCGGCCTGACGCACACATACGTGGGTTCAGTAGAGGAGAATATGTCGGTGGCGTTGAGTTTCCCGGCGGGGGGCAGGGTGGAGCGCGTGTATGTTCGCGAAGGCGACTATGTGCGTGTGGGACAGCATATTGCGGATGTGAACCGAAGTGACGCGCAGAATGCGTACAATTCGGCAAAAGCCACCTTGCAACAGGCGGAAGACGCCTACGACCGGCTGAAAAAAGTGCACGATCAGGGCAGTCTCGCCGATGTGAAGTGGGTGGAAATGCAAACCACCTTGGACAAAGCCCGCGCTTTGGAACAGATTGCGAAACGGCAGTTGGACGAATGCTCGCTGGTGGCTCCCATTTCGGGCGTGGTGGGCACCTGCAACGCCAAAGTGGGCGGCAGACTGCTGCCCGGCGAACCCGCTGTCACCCTGCTTGACATGGGCCAAGTGTCGGTGACATTCTCGGTTCCCGAAAGCGAGATATCCACGGTGGCGGTTGGCAAAGAGGCTTATGTGTATGTGCCCGCGCTGGACAATAAGATGCTGACGGGACGGATTACCGAACGCAGCGTCAACTCCTCGCGCGTCTCCCATAGCTATCAGGTGAAAATCGCCTTCCCGAATGCGGATAAGGCGTTGTTGCCAGGCATGGTGTGCAAGGTGACCCTTGACCAGCCCGGCACCGCAGGATTCATCGTGCCGGCCAAGTGCGTGCAAACGCGCCCCGAAGGACTCTCCGTGTGGGTGGTGAAGAACGGCAAAGCCCAACACCGCATCATCACATCGTCTGAATTTGTGGCCAATGGCGTGCTCGTCTCCTCCGGCCTCAACCCCGGCGACACGGTCATCACCACGGGTATCCAGAAACTCTATACCAATGCAATAGTCACCCTCTCAAAATAATACTCACCCTTATCCCGTTCACCCCATTCACCCCATTCACCATTTACCCCTAATCCATGCTTCCCAAATCACACATATTATCCGCTATGCGCAGCCACAACATCATCTTCTTCATTGTGGTGTGTCTTGTACTGTTCGGTATCTTCGGACTCACCCAATTGAATAAGGATGAGTTCCCGCAGTTCACGATTCGTCAGGGCGTGGTGGCGGCGGTGTATCCGGGTGCTTCGTCGCAAGAGGTGGAAGAACAGGTGACCAAACCGTTGGAACGCTTCTTGTTTACTTATGCTGAGGTTGACAAGGAGAAGACCTATTCGGTGACGGAGAACGGTATTGTGTATGTGTTTGCTGAGCTACGCACTTCGGTGAAGGATAAGGATGGCGCCTGGTCGAAGATCCGGCATGGACTGCAATTGTTCAAGAAGACCTCGTTGCCGGCGGGTGTGCTGGAAGTGGTGGTGGTGGACGACTTTGGCAATACCTCGTCCATGTTGCTCACGGTGGACTCGCCCGAGCGCACGCCCCGCGAATTGGAATCCTATGCTGAGCAACTGTGCGATCGCCTGCGCGGAATACCCGAAATGGGCAATATCAAGATTTTGGGACAGCAGAACGAGGAGATTGCCGTGCTGGTGGATCAGGAGAAATTGGCGGCCTACGGCATCAGTCAGCGAGCGCTGCTGGTGGAACTGGCCACGCAAGGATTGCGCACGGTTGGCGGTAGCGTGGAGACCGAAGAGGGCGAGGCGTTGGTCCATATCGCTATCCCGTACCAGTCGGAATATGAGGTGGGCGAGCAGATTGTGTTTGCTGACCCGCTGGGTAATGTGGTCCGCCTGCGCGACATCGCCCGTATTGAGCGCCGCTATGCTGCTCCGAAAAACTATATCAAATACAACGGAACATCTACTGTGCTGATATCCATGGAGATGGCCCCAGGAAACAATATTGTTGCCTTTGGAAAGAAAGTGGGGAAGGAGATTGCCAAATGCCAGCAAACCCTGCCGCCGGATGTGAATATGCACAAGATTACCAACCAACCGTATGTGGTTAACCGCTCGGTGATGTCGTTTTTGCGCGACTTGGTCTTTTCCATCCTGGTGGTGATTGCGGTAATGCTGCTGCTGTTCCCTCTTCGCACCGCGCTGGTGTCGGGTTCCAGTGTGCCGGTCTGTACGGCGGTAACCATGGGACTGATGTATATCTGCGGCATCGAGTTGAACACGGTGACACTGGCCGCCCTCATTGTGGTGCTGGGTATGATTGTGGACGATTCCGTCATCGTGATTGACGGATACACCGACATGCTGCAGCGTGGCTATTCCAGGTGGAACTCTGCGGTGACCAGCACCAAGATGCTGTTCGTGCCCATGTCGCTGGCCACATTGGCCATTTCGGGCATGTTCTTCCCTATGACGCGCATCATCACCGGCCCGCTCGGTGATTTTGTGCAGCTGTTTCCGTGGACGGTATTGTTCGCTCTCGTGTGCTCCATTTTCTATGCGGTGTGGGTGATTCCGTATCTCTCCACCGTTTTCATCCGGCGTAACAAGGATGGCAAAGCCCCGAATCGTTTCGAGGAAGCGCAAAACCGGTTTTTCATCGTGTTACAGAATTTCTATGAGAATGTTCTGATGCGCTGTTTCCGTCATCCGGCAGTGGTGATAGGCACGGCGTTGGGAGCCGTGGCATTGGGCGTTTTCCTGTTCACCCGCTTGCAAATCCAGATGTTGCCCAAAGCTGACCGTAACTGCTTTGCTGTGGAAATGCATCTTGCCGAAGGAAGCACGTTGCAGCAGACGGAGGCGGTGGCCGACAGTCTGGAGGTGGTGCTGCGCGCTGACCCACGCGTGGAGTCCGTCACTTCCTTCATCGGGTGCTCGTCGCCCCGTTTTCACGCCACCTACGCCCCGCAGATGGCGCATAAAAACTATGCTCAGTTTATTGTCAATACGACCTCGGAGAAAAACACCCTTAAAATTATCCGGGAATATGGCCCGAAATATGAGAATTATTTCCCCAATGCGTATATTCGCTTCAAACAAATTGATTATCAGGCAGTAAAGAATCCTGTTGAGGTGCGTGTTTCAGGCAAAGACTTTGACGAGATGAAGTCCGTGGCCGATACACTGAAGAATTACATGAACACACTGGATGAACTCACTTGGGTGCACTCCGATATGGACGAGAGTTCTCAGAATATCAAGGTCACGCTGAAGGGGGATGAGGCCACCCGGATGGGGGTGACGCAGAGCATGCTATCGCTGTATCTATCATCCGTGCTTGGCGGACAGAATTTGACAAATGTATGGGAAGGCGATTATAAAGTTCCGGTAATGCTTTATACTCAGAACTTTAGCGACACCTCGAATTATCAGGATTTGGAAGAGTGTTTGGTTCCCACTTCCATACCGGGCACATGGGTGCCGCTGCGTCAGGTGGCCGATGTGGGCCCCGAATGGCACGATGCTGTCATCAATCGCCGAAACAGCATACGGACTATCACAGTGGGTGCTGACTTGAAATATGGTTACAGCCAACCCGATGTGATGGAAAAAATAGACCAATACATCAAACAGGATCTGAAACCCTCTTTGCCCGCGGGCGTGGAACTCTCCTATGGCGGCCTTACCGATGTGAACGGTCAGGTGATTCCGCAAATCGCATTGAGCTTTTTGGCAGCCGTGCTGGTGCTCTTCGTGTTCCAATTGTATCATTTCGGTAAACTGGATATTGTATTTCTCACATTGTCAGCTAGTTTGATATGCGTCTTCGGGGCGTGCCTGGGACTCTGGATATTCCAACTGGACTTCAGTATAACCGCGGTGTTGGGTGTGGTGAGTCTTATCGGAATTATTGTGCGAAACGCAATCATTATGTTTGAATATGCGGAGGATTTGCGCAAAAATCACCATAAAACCTCTAAAGAAGCCGGTTTTGAGGCCGGGAAACGGCGTATGCGTCCCATATTCCTTACTTCCGCCACCACCGCTTTGGGTGTCGTCCCCATGATTGTGGCGCATACCTCATTATGGATGCCTATGGGCGTGGTGATCTGTTTCGGCACCATCTTTTCATTGCCTTTGGTGGTGACGGTGCTGCCTGTGGCCTATTGGCAGATTTTTAAAAACAAAAAATGATGAAAAAAACATATGGAAATATGATGGCGTTAGCAGCGCCGCGTTTTTTAGCGTTTCTGCTCATGATGGCAGTGGCCTTTGGCAGTCTGTGTGCTCAAAGTCTTACATTGGACAGTTGCAAGACGCTGGCGTTGCGCAACAATGCTGAGGTGAAGAATGCCGCTTTGGATGTGGAAGCTGCCAAAGAGACCAAAAAACAGGCCTTCACCAAATATTTTCCGCAGGTGAGTGCGATGGCGGGCGGTTATTATGCGGCAAAACCGCTTGTTGAGTATGGTATTGATGACATAAGCAGCGCGGCGGCTCGGCAATGGCTTCATAACCTTTATTTCGAATATGGCGCGGCACTGGGATTGCCCGACCGGCTGTCCCTCTGCGAGAATGGCGTTATGGTGGGCGCGACAGCCGTTCAACCCGTTTTCATGGGCGGGCAAATTGTGAATGGAAATGAATTGGCCAAGCTTGGTGTCACCGCGGCGCAACTGAAGGGCGAACTGACGAGTGACCAAATTGTGCGGCAGGTGGAAGAAATCTACTGGCAAACAGTGTCTTTGAAAGAAAAACGAACTACCCTTCAGCAGGCACTCGTATATTTGGATACACTGCAGCGCGATGCGACAGTTGCCGCTGAGGCGGGGCTGATAACCCGGAACGATATTCTGAAAGTGACACTCAAGCAGAATGAGATGCGGTCCAATATGCTGAAAGTGGAAAACGGCATCACCCTTTCTACCATGCTGCTATGCCAGATGATTGGTATGGAATATAATGAGAATGTGATGCTTACCGATACAGTCCCCGATAATTCGATGGTTGGGAACCTGTCGGATGCCGATGTGTTGAATGCGGTTTGCAACCGAAAGGAAAGTGACTTGCTGGACTTGCAAGTGCGCGCTGAGAAACTGAAGAAAAAGATGGCCATAGGGGAAACTTCGCCGCATTTTATGATTGGGGCAACGGCCTCCTACGGCAATTTGGTGTTTGACCATTTTACCGCCAATGCACTGGCGTTTGCTACTGTGCAGGTGCCGTTGACCGGATGGTGGGAAACCTCGCATAAGATTCGTCAGCAAAACTATGCCATCCAAAAAGCGGAGAACGAACGGGCGGATTTGATGGGGAAGATGGCATTGGAGATTCGGCAGGCGTGGAGCAATGTGCGGGAAGCGGAACAACAAGTGGAGCTGATGAATACGGCTCTTGCCGATGCCCAAGAAAATTTGAATACGGCCCGCACCAATTTTGAAGCCGGACTTGTCACGGTTTCCGAAGTGCTCGAAGCGCAAACCATTCTGCTTCAGGCCCAAAATCAATGCACAGATGCTCAAATCGACCTGCAAATAACACACACACGCTATATGAAATTGGCGGGGAAATGATATTGCATTTTCCATGCTTGCTCCATTGACACTTTTTTTGTACTTTTGCAAACTTTTTGCAAAAAGATTCATTAGTATTGTTTTATCATGATAAAAATCACACTGCCTGACGGCTCATTTAAAGAATTTGAACAGGGCGTTACCCCTTATGAAGTGGCTCAAAGCATCAGTGAAGGTCTGGCCCGTAACGTATTGGTGGCCAAAGTGAACGACCAACTGGTTGAACTCGACAAACCGATCAACGAGGATGCCTCTCTCACGCTGTACACATGGAACGATCGTGAAGGTAAGGATACCTTCTGGCACAGTTCCGCTCACTTGATGGCCGCCGCCATCGAGTCGCTGTACCCTGGTGTGAAATTCGGTATCGGACCCCATATTGAGACGGGTTTCTACTATGACATTGATTTCATGAACTATACCATTTCCTCTGACGATTTTCCAAAAATTGAGGAGAAAATGAAAGAGCTGGCATCCCAGAAAATCCAGTTCGTGCGCCGCGAGGTGCCCAAGGCCGAAGCTCTCGACTATTTCACCAAGAAAGGAGATGAGTACAAGCTGGAACTCATCGACGGTTTGGAAGACGGACAGATCTCCTTCTACGAGAGCGGTCCCTTTACCGACCTCTGTCGTGGTCCGCACTTGCACGACACCTCCGCCATCAAGGCCATCAAGCTGCTCAAGACGGCCGGTGCCTACTGGCGCGGCGATGAGAAGCGCAAACAGCTGACCCGTATTTACGCTGTCACCTTCCCGAAGAAGAAAGAACTGGACGAGTACTTGGCTCTCCTTGAAGAAGCCGCCAAGCGCGACCACCGCAAACTGGGTCGTGAGATGGAATTGTTCACCTTCTCCCCGCTTGTGGGACAAGGTCTGCCCTTGTGGCTGCCGAAGGGTGCCGCATTGCGCGACCGCCTCGAACAGTTCCTCCGCAAAGTGCAGAAAAAGTATGGTTACCAGCAGGTGATCACCCCGCATATCGGTAATGTGAACCTTTATAAGACCTCTGGTCACTATGCCAAATATGGTGCGGACTCCTTCCGCCCCATCACCACCCCGCAGGAGGGCGAGGAGTTCTTCCTCAAGCCGATGAACTGCCCGCACCACTGCCAGATCTACGCCGCCCGTCCGCGCTCCTACAAAGAGTTGCCTCTCCGTCTCGCGGAGTTCGGCACCGTGTATCGCTACG
>DGGS01000025.1 GCA_002392325.1 Bacteroidales bacterium UBA3868 | reverse complement strand
CTGCTGACCATCATCGACAAGTTCAAGGGCGGTCCGGTGGGGTTGAGCACAGTGGCAACAGCCGTAAGTGAAGACGCCGGCACAATAGAAGAGGTATATGAACCGTTCTTAATCCAAGAGGGATACCTTATGCGCACCCCGCGCGGGCGCGAGGCCACCCCTCTGGCATACGAACATCTCGGCAAAAGCAAATTCGCTTCGCCACAACAAGAACTCTTTTAAAATCAACATATTATGAAAAAGATTTTCATCCTGCTTGGATTAATCCTGATATCCTTTACGGTTGTCTTAGCCCAAGAGCCATCGACAGTTGATACCCCAAAAGGCAAACGCAATCTTCAAAAACCAGTGGTCATCAAAGATGACGGACTTGGGCACAAACTCAATTTCGGATTATCCTTTGCCCCTACCATTGACTGGATGTTTCCCTCAACCACCGGTTTCGAGCGGAGCGGCAGTTCCTTTGGCATGCGGTATGGTTTGAACATCAATGTCAACCTGACCCTGCGGAAAAACTACTATGTTTCCACCGGTTTCATGATTGAGCGGCTTGGCGGCAAGATGAAGTTCATCGACAACATCGCCTTCCCAATCCCGATTGACAGCTTCACGGTGACCACCACAGGCATTGACCGCCATTACAAAGCGCACTACCTGACCATTCCGCTGGGCATCACTTTGAAATCCAAATCCTTGCGCAACTTCTTTGTCGTGGGAAATTTCGGTTTATACAATAGTATCTTGCTGCGCGCCTCCAACAGCGACA
This sequence comes from Bacteroidales bacterium UBA3868, assembly GCA_002392325.1. GTDB lineage: Bacteria > Bacteroidota > Bacteroidia > Bacteroidales > WCHB1-69 > F23-D06. The sequence goes on along the minus strand of DGGS01000025.1, from coordinate 8,332 downwards.
CCTACACCTTCTCCAATTGGCAGACAGGCGAACCTGAGTACTGGACCAAGCAGAGCACACCCTCCTCGGAAACCGCTCTGTTTAAGGAATCCGCATACGCCGGATTAGGATTTGAGTACTCCATCACCAAAAACTGCCGGGCCGGAGTCACCGTCAATTATGCGCACTCACTCACCAATTATTTCAAAGGCAGGGGAAATGCGCAAAACAATTTCACACACGAGGACCAAATCGCCAAACTCGGATATCTTGAACTGGTGTTTAACATCAACTTCTTCTAAACATGAAATTTATCTGTATCGGAAGAAACTACGCAAAACACATTCAGGAGTTGCAGCATGAGACTCCCAAAGAACCTGTTTTTTTCCTGAAACCCGACAGCGCCATCACCCGATGCAACCGTCCGTTTTTCCTGCCCGACTTTTCGGAACGAGTGGATTATGAAACCGAGATAATCGTGAAAATCAACCGATTAGGCAAATGTATTGCTGAAAAATTCGCTCATCTCTACTATGAGGAAATCGGATTAGGTGTGGATTTCACCGCAAGAGACATTCAAAAGCGTTGCATCGACCATGGGAACCCTTGGGAGATTGCCAAAGCGTTTGACGGTTCTGCCGTAGTAGGGAAATTCCTGCCCAAAAGCCAACTTCCCGATGTGCAGAACCTGAACTTCCATCTGCTACTGAATGGCGAAAAAGTGCAGGAAGGCAATAGCAAGGATATGCTTTTCACCATTGACCAGATTATCGCGTATGTGTCCAAATTCATCACCTTACGCACGGGCGACATCATCTTCACAGGCACGCCTGTTGGGGTGGGCCCCGTGCATATCAATGATCATCTGGAAGGTTTCCTGGAAGATGAGAAAATGTTTGAATTTAATGTAAAATAACGAATATGAAAAGCAACAAAGTACTTAAAATTCAACTAATTACGATGAACCTCCTCCAGTTTGCCATCTGGGGGGCTTATCTTACCTGCATGGGACGTTATCTGGGTCCTCATGGTCTGGGAAAACACATCGGCTTGTTTTATTCCATTCAGGGCATTGTTTCCATCTTCATGCCGGCATTGCTCGGTATTGTAGCTGACCGTTGGATTCCCGCACAAAAAATGTTAGGCATCAGTCACGGCATCTCCGGTGCCGCCATGATATGCGCCGGCATTTACGGCATATCCGCAGGAATGAATGTGCAATTCGGTCCGCTCTTTGCCCTTTATACTCTTGGCGTGGCATTCTATATGCCCACCTTGGCCTTATCAAACGCCGTGGCATATAACGCTTTGGACAAAGCCGGATTGGACACCGTGAAAGCGTTCCCGCCGATTCGCGTGTTCGGCACTATCGGTTTCATCATCTCCATGTGGGCTGTTGACCTGCTGGGACTTCAGGAAAGCGCCCGACAATTCCTCTTCAGCGGCTGCATTGGTTTGGTGTTGGCCTCCTATGCCTTCACACTGCCCAACTGTCCTATCGTCAAAAGCGCAGAACACAAATCCATGGCCGAAGCACTCGGACTCAAGGCATTCTCCCTTTTCAAAGAGAAAAAAATGGCCATCTTCTTCATTTTCTCCATGCTTTTGGGTGTTTCCCTGCAAATCACCAACGGTTTTGCAAACCCGTTCATTTCCAGTTTCGGCGCTAATCCCGAATATGCCAGCACCTTCGGTGTGAAGCATGCCAATATGCTGGTATCTTTGTCTCAAATATCTGAAACACTGTGCATTCTGCTTATTCCTTTCTGCCTTAAGAGATTCGGTATCAAGCGTGTGATGCTGATTGCCATGTTCGCATGGGTTTTGCGTTTCGGTCTGTTCGGAGTGGGAAATCCTGGCAGCGGCGTATGGTTGTTCATACTTTCCATGATCGTCTATGGCGTGGCCTTCGACTTCTTCAACATCAGCGGTTCGCTGTTTGTGGATAAAGAGACCGACATCTCCATCCGTTCCTCCGCCCAAGGTCTGTTTATGCTGATGACCAACGGCATCGGCGCTACTATCGGAACACTGGCCGCGCAAGCCGTGGTCAACCAGTTCTGTTCCTGGGAACCTGTCATGACCGAAAACGGCATGCGGCATTTCCTGACAGGTAATTGGACAGCCGTTTGGGGCATTTTCGCACTCTATGCCTTCATTGTTGCCGTCACCTTTATCTTTGCTTTCAAATACAAAAAAGAAGACGAAAAACAAAACCAACCTCAAGAATAATTTTGGCAATGATATAGAAAAAGATCCGGTTATGTTGTAGATTCCGCTCAACGCTGACGCGTCTCGCTGAATGGTGTGCTACACGCGGGGGGAAAAAAGAAAGAGGATGACCCAATGGGTCATCCTCTTTTTGCTATTCGATGCTCTGGATTACGCATCCAATTTGCAAACCAGATTGCGGTCGCCGTAAGCGTCGTCAATCTTACCCACAGTAGGCCAGTACTTTTCGGTATGGGCCAGCGGGAAGGCGGCTTGCTGACGCGTGTACGGGCGATCCCAAGTATCGGCGCAAACCACATTCATGGTGTGCGGCGCATTCTTGATGAGGTTGTTGTCGCGCTCGTACTTGCCCTCCTCAATATCGCGGATTTCCTGACGGATGGCGATCATCGCGTCGCAGAAACGGTCGAGCTCGCTCAGCGGTTCGCTCTCGGTGGGTTCCACCATCAAGGTGCCGTGCACCGGGAAGGCCACTGTGGGAGCGTGGAAACCGTAGTCCATCAATCGTTTGGCGATGTCACCCACTTGCACGCCTGCGTGACGGTCAAACTCGTTGCAGTCAAGAATCATCTCATGTGCGCACATGCCGTTTTTACCCGTGTAGAGGATCTTGTAATCCTTCTCCAAACGGGCACGCATGTAGTTGGCATTCAGGATGGCGTTCTTGGTAACTTCTGTCAAACCAGTGCCGCCCAGCATCTTGAGGTAACCATAGGTGATCGGAATCAAGTAAGCGCTGCCGTAAGGAGCCGTAGCCACTTGGCTGCCGTTCTCGCCACCGACCTTCACGGTCGCGTGGTTGGGCAGGAACGGGACGAGTTTCTCGCACACACCAATCGGGCCCACACCAGGACCGCCACCGCCGTGAGGCATGGCAAATGTCTTGTGCAGGTTGAGGTGACAAACATCGGCGCCCATCGTGCCAGGAGAGGTCAAACCCACCTGGGCGTTCATGTTGGCACCATCCATATAAACCAAACCACCATTTTCGTGGATAATCTTGATAATCTCAAGAATGCCCTCTTCAAACACACCGTGTGTGGAAGGATAGGTAATCATCAAACAGGAAAGGTTGTCCTTGTATTGTTCGGCTTTGGCGCGCAAATCCTCAATATCAACTTCGCCCTGCTCGGTTGCCTTCACCACCACAATCTTGTTGCCAGCCTTGGCGGAAGATGCGGGGTTGGTACCGTGCGCGGAGGAAGGAATCAAGCAGATGTTGCGGTGACCCTCGCCACGGCTTAGGTGATAGTTGCGAATCACGGTCATACCGGCATACTCGCCAGCAGCACCGGAGTTGGGTTGCAATGAGATGGCTGCGAAACCGGTAATCTTGGCCAACCAGTTGCACACTTCGTCCAGCATCTCGCGATAACCTTCAGCTTGGTCGGCGGGAGCATAAGGATGGATGTTGCAAGTCTCGGCCCAACTCAGTGGCAACATTTCGGCAGCGGCATTCAGCTTCATGGTGCAGGAACCAAGCGGAATCATGGCGCGGTTGAGCGACAAATCCTTCACTTCCAGCATCTTCATATAGCGCATCATTTCCGTTTCGGAATGATACTGGTTGAAAATCTTGTGCTGCATGAAGGCACTCTTACGAGTCAGTTCGGCAGGAATATGCAGATCGGGAATACCGCAGGAACCGTCGCACACATGCGGGGTGAACGGTTTCTTGGCAGCAGTAGCCAGCGCTTCGAGAATGTCATTGACATCGTCATGGGTGACAGTTTCATCCAAGGAAATGGTGAAGCAACGCTCGCAATGGTAGCAGAGGTTAATCTCTTTTGCCAGAGCCGCTTTCTTCACATCCTCACAAGTCGTGCCTTCGGGTGTCTCGAGGCAGAGCGTGTCGAAATAGTGCTCGTTATACTGTTTGTATCCGTATTTTTCGGCTTCCTTAGCCAAAACGCCGGACAAAACATTGATTTTCACAGCTTTGTTCTTCAGTCCCTCAGGACCGTGCCACATGCCGTAGAAACCGGCCATGATGGCGGTGAGGGCGCTGGCGGTACAGATATTGGAAGTGGCGCGCTCGCGTTTGATGTGCTGCTCACGGGTTTGCAGAGCCATACGCACGGCGCGGTTGCCTTGAGCGTCAACGGTTACACCGATGATACGGCCTGGCATCTGGCGCAGGAACTCCTCACGGCAAGCGTAGAAGCCGGCGGCAGGGCTACCATATCCCATCGGAATGCCAAAACGCTGGGTGGAACCCATCACGCAGTCAGCACCCCACTCGCCCGGAGGCGTGAGCAGGGTCAGAGCCAGCAGGTCGGTGGCCACGCCCACGAAGATGTTCTTGGCGTGCGCTTTCTCCACCCAAGCACGGTAATCATAGATACCACCCCAATAGTTCGGGTACTGGATCATGGCGCCAAAGAAAGTCTCGTCAAGCTCCACTTGGTCAGGTTTCCCGATGACGAGTTCGATGCCGTGCGGCGCGGCGTTGGTCTTCATCACCCCAATGGAGTGCGGGAACACGCCCTCAGCGACGAAGTATTTCACCACATTGTTTTTCTGTTGCTCGCGGCTGCGGCTGCGGAAGAACATCAGCATCATCTCACCGGCGGCGGTAGCGTCGTCCAGCATGGAAGCGTTGGCCAGCGGCATGCCCGTCAGGTCGCTAATCATGGTCTGGTAATTCAGCAATGCCTCAATACGGCCTTGTGAAATTTCAGCTTGGTACGGGGTGTAGGAAGTGTACCAGCCCGGATTCTCAAAAATGTTGCGCAGAATCACCGCCGGAGTGTAGGTGTTGTAGTGACCCATACCGATATAAGAGCGGTAAATCTTGTTCTTGGCCATCAAACCGTGAATGTGGTTGAGGTATTCCCCTTCGGTCATGCCTTCCGGCAGATCCAGGGGTTTCGGAAGGCGGATGGCGTTGGGCACGGTTTTCTCAATGAGTTCGTCCATGGATTTCACTCCGATAACGGCCAGCATCTTCTGCTGCTCCGCTTCGCTCGGCCCATTGTGCCGGTTAACAAAGTTGTCTTTAATTATCATGTTGATTATAAATTAGTTGTGAATAAAATATTCGGAAATAAAATCGGTCGCAAACTTACAGAAAAATTTTGAAATATTGGGTACTCTTCGTTACAATATTAAAAACACATCTTCGCTAATCTGCGCTATTTGAGTGAGCTATTTTTTCCTCACAGACCAAATTATTTTGTAACTTTGCAAATTGTTTTGAAAATTTTTGCTATGACCGCTTTCCCGCCCCCTATCGAAACTGCCGACCGCGCGTTGCTGCTCCTCATCAATGGGGCACACACGCCGGTGCTGGACGGGATTATGTGGTCGCTGACCAATATTTTCACATGGTTGGGACTGATTGCCGCGTTAGTGTTCCTTATTTTTCATTTTTATGGAAAAACAGGATGGAAAATATTGGTAATCATAGTTTTATCTGTCGGTCTCGCCGACCAGATTTCCTCACATATCATCAAACCGACGGTGAAAAGGCCCCGTCCGACACACAATGTGGAGATTCAAAACCGGATTTATTGCCACCAATACGCCAACGGCAGCGAATACCGGGGAGGTCCTTACGGATTTGTCTCCTCACACGCCACCAACAGTGCCACGGCATCCATATTATTTGGCTTCTTTTTAGCTCCATTTTTCAAAAAAAGATGCATACTCACCTCCTCACTCCTCCTTTTTGTACTCTTGTTCTGCTACACCCGCCTCTATCTGGGCGTCCATTATCCCACTGATATTCTTTGCGGTTGGTTGCTCGGATTGACCATTTCCATTCCAATTCTTTTCTGTTACAAAAAAACAACAAACACAACATATTTATTTACAAACCTTTAAATAACATCACTTATGTTCAACAAAAAAATTGAAGCAGCAATTAACGCTCAAATCAACGCCGAAATGTGGTCGGCTTACCTTTATTTGTCCATGGCAGCCCAATGCCACGAACTTGGTTATGGCGGTATGGCCAACTGGTTCGAAATCCAGTTCAAGGAAGAACAGGACCACGCCCAGATTTTCTACAAATATGTCATCTCCCGCGGAGGCCGTGTCACGCTGAAGCCCATTGAGAAAGTGCAAACCAACTGGAAGAGCGCTCTGGCCATGTTTGAAGACACCCTCAAACACGAGCAAGTGGTCACCTCCCTCATCAACGATCTGTACGCTTTGGCCACCAAAGAAAAAGATTATGCTACGCAAAGTATGCTGAAATGGTTCATCGACGAGCAGGTGGAGGAAGAGGAGAACGCCCGCACCCTCATCGACAGTTTGAAGATGATCAAGGACAACGGTTATGGTCTTTACATGCTTGACAAAGAACTGGCCGCCCGCGTCTATACGCAGGCCTCGCCGCTGGCCAACGCTGAATAATCATTGCTGACTATGAGAATGCCTGCAGACCTACGGCCTGCAATATTTTGTCCACAATCTCATAATTCCACCAATACCGGCAGACCCAAAGGCCTGCCGGTTTCTGTTACCTGTCCTGTTCACTATCCCCTATTTTTTGTATCTTTGCGGCTCATAAAAAATAAGACAATGAAAAGAATCTTCACCCTCCTTCTCGTAACCGCCATGACCGTCGGCATAATGACGGCCCAAAACGAAACCATTGACCTCAACGGCGTGTTTCAGGGCAAATACATGTTCGAGCGCATCAACGGACTCAGCTGGCAGCCCGGCACCGACAACTACGCCCTCATCGACGACGGCAGTATCAAGTTGGTGAACGCCAAAAACGGCAAGGAAAGCACTTTCCTGTCGGAAAAAAATCTCGGCGAAAACGGAATTAAGAAACTGCGCAGTTTCCAATGGGTGAACGCCAACACCATCTACATTCCCAGAGACAATACCACGCTGACCTACGACGGCAAAACTGTTACCGTGGACAAATTCGAAAATGTCAGCTGGGATGAGGTGATTGACCAGTCCATCAAGAACAAAGTTTTCGTCATCAAGAACGATAATGGTGTATTTGTTGAGAGTGCGCTCAATGGTTACAAACCCATTCTGTTGTGTCCCGACACGGGTAAGAACATCGTCTTCGGCGAGTCGGTGCACCGCAGCGAGTGGGGCATCAATGAGGGCCAATATATCTCACCAAAAGGCAATTACATCGCCTTTTACCGCATGGATGAGAGCATGGTGGAAGATTATCCGCTGGTGAACACCACCACACCCATCGCTACGGTGGAGAACATGAAATACCCCATGGCGGGACGCACTTCACACCAAGTCAAGGTCGGCATTTTCGATGTGGCCAAATCCGTCCAAGCCGATAAACCCGTTTACCACTACATCAACACCGACCTCAGCGACGGTGAATTTCTCACCAATGTAACCTTTTCTCCTGACGAGAAATATCTCTACATCTCGCACCTCAACCGTGAGCAGAACCACTCCAAACTGATCCGCTACGACCTGCAGACCGGCAACAAAGTGAAAGTACTTATTGAGGAGCGTGACAATCGTTATGTGGAGCCCTGCGACCGCATGATTTTCCTCAAAGACAACAACTTCCTCTGGATCAGCGAAACTGATGGCTGGCGTCATCTCTATTTGTATGATGGGGAAGGCCGCCAAATCCGCAAACTCACCGAAGGTCGCTACGACTTGGTAGATGTAATCGGTTTGGACACCAAAGAACAGTTTGTCTATTTCACCATCGCCCCGACGGAAAAACCTGTAAACCAATATGTTTGCAAATCATCCTTGAAAGATGGCAAGGTTATCCGCATCGCGGCCACCGACGGCACGCACACGCCTATTTTCAATGAGAGCAAGAACTATTTCATCGATTATTTCACCAATGTCAGCACACCGCGTGTCATCAGCGTGGTGAACAACCAGGGCAAAACGATGAAAGAACTCAAGAATTGCAAGAACCCGTACGATGATTGCGCGCTGGGCACCACCAAGATATTCCCCATCCTCAACAAAGAAGGCGACTCGCTTTGGTGCCGCCTCATCACCCCGCCCAACATGGACCCCACGAAAAAATACCCGTGCCTGATTTATGTCTATGGCGGTCCGCACTCCCAATTGGTCACCAACAGTTTCATGTCCGGCGGCGTGTTTCTGGAGTACATGGCCGAACAAGGTTATGTGGTGTTCACGCTGGACAACCGTGGCA
>DGGS01000006.1 GCA_002392325.1 Bacteroidales bacterium UBA3868 | reverse complement strand
ACGGTGACGGTCGTTTGGATTGTTTTGCCCGCTGGTGGTAATTGGAAGTATTCAAAGTTGTTGATGGATCCGATGACCCCGATGCGCACGGGTTTGTCCTGATTGAGCCATCCGATGCGGGTGGCACAGGTTTGGGCGATATTCTCAATCATCCCGGCTGGCGTGAACCGGCCATTTTCAACCAGAATATGGTCGGGAGCAATGCGAAAATCGGTGGTCACGACCACTTCATCGCAAGATAACAGATTGTCCACCAGCACAAAAGGCGGGCGTTGCGGGATGTAAGGGGTAACAGGGATGGGAAACATGACGGTCATTATTTCAAACTACACTCCATGATGCTGTGACCACCGATACCCAGGTCTTCGTGCAGAACATCAATTTTCAACCCTGCCTCTTCCACGCAACGGGCCATGTCGCCGGAATAGTACATTTTGCTGTTGCCGTTGGCGATGGCGGTGAAATAGACGCTGATTTGGGACAAGCAGTAAGAGGCCGTCTCAAAGCGCTGAAGATCCCAGAAGGTCTCCATGATGTACAGTTTGCTTTGCGCGTTCATGGACTTGGCGGCACGGCTCAGAATGCTGGTGACCTCCTCTTCAGAGAAACAATCCAGGAACTGGCTCATCCAGATAGCGTCAAATCCGGTGGGGAACGGGACGGTTCGGTCAAGTAGGTTGCAGCCGTGGCCGTGAATACGGTCGGCACCTTCCAGATCTTTGGTCTGCTCACGCATCATCTCCAGCTGCTGCGGCAGGTCCATGATGGTGACATTCACGGAAGAATCGTGCTTCACACATTGCGTGGCCCAGCGGCCGGTGTTTCCACCCACATCCAAGAGTGTTTTAGGATGGTTTTTGAAGACGATTTCCAATGCTTTTGCGAAAGAGTTGTCGGAATAGAAATGGTCAAATCCGAACCAGCTCTTCTGCACTTGCGGCGGCAGTTGCGACAATCCCTCATACACCGTCGGCCAGTTGCCGAACACTTTCAATCCCTCCGGTTTGCCGTTGAGTATGGCTTCCTCCAAATTGAACAGTCCGAGATAATTGACATCGTGGTTGAAGTCCATGTTCACACGCACGGATTCGTTGTTCAACAAGAACCAGCCGGCTTTGGAAATGAAGAACCGGTCATCGCGCATGAGGATGGTCCCGATGGTGAGCGAGGACTCCAGCAGGACTTTCGCGCCGTAGAGGGAAATCTTGGCGGCTTTGGCAATCTCGCCCATGGTCATGCCTTCCTTACGGTCGTCCAGCATTTTGAGGATGCCGAATTTGACCATCAGGCGTGACACTTGGAATACGATGGGGCCGAAGGCGATTTCTTGAGCCAGACGCTGTGCCTGCAGAGCGGTGAGCCGTTCTTTGGCATACATTTCCTTTTGAGGGGATTTCAGTTTCATAGGATTATATTTTGTGTGTTTATTTCTGTTCTAAATTCCAAAAATCAAACAGGTTGAACCATTGTTCGGGGTATTGTTGAAGTACCTCCTCCAAATTCTGGACATATTGTTCCATTAACATGTCGCATTTTTGATTGGTGGGGTTGTCCGTACCGGAGTCCAGTAGCGTTGTGTGGCAGGAGTAGCGAAGATCTTTTTCTTTGAGCACGGCCACGGACAGCACGGGCACTTCCAACTGGGCGGCCAAGCGGAACGGTCCCACCGGAAAATCGGCCGGATGTCCCAGAAAATCAAGTGTTTTCTTTTTCGGACTGCCAAAGAGACGGTCGCACAGGATGGCCACAATCTCACCGTTGTCAAGCGCGTTCTTGATGGCGAAGAGGTGTGACATGTCCGCGGAAACGGGAATCAGGTTCACATCATTCTGCCCGAAAACGGAATCCCGTTGCTTGCTTAACAGCTCGCTCTCGCCACCGTAAATGATGACATTGATTCGTTTAGGATTGTCTTTGAATGTGGAGGCCAGAAGTTCGAAATTGCCGATGTGACATCCGGCGAACAAAGCGCCTTTCTCCTGTTCGAAGAGTTGTTGCGGGATCTCAGGGTGCTCTTGGGTGACTTGAAACTGGTCGCTTCGGCCCGCCCAGATGGCGAACTTGTCGATGACTACTTTCCCGAAATTGTACGCATTGCGGGCAGTGGAGCGTAGGGCGCGCCACCAGCTGTACCCGCGGATGTCGTGGAAATAGCGGTACAGCGCCCGGTTCGGTTTGCGGGCAAACAAGAGGCAAAAGGGGATAATAAGCAAGAGGGTAGGATATAAAGCCCTCACGCTGAAATGTTTCAGGAACGAGAGTAAGAAACGTTGTCCGAAATTCCCGCCTTTAGTCTTGCCTTGCCATTGCCGGGCTTCCGCCATAGGGTTAGTTTACTTTTTGCGTGATATAATCGTAGAACTGGCCGAGGGTCTTCACGTCTTTCATCTCCTCGGGTTTGATTTTGAAACCGAAGTTCTTCTCCACGATGACCACAATATCGACGAAATCCAAACTGTCGATGCCGAGGTCCTCTTTCAAAAGAGCGCCTTCCGTTAACAAACCTTCTTCAATTTCAATTTCCTCCACCAAAAAATGGTTGACGGTTTTGATTACTTCTTCTCTTTGCATAAAATTGTTTTATAGAATGATTTTTATTTGATTTTCTTGATGACTAATGCGCTGTTGGTGCCACCGAATCCGAAGGAGTTTGACAAGTAAGTGTTGATTTCCTTTTCGATGGTGTGGGGTACAATATTGAGGTTTTTGGAGTATTCGTCGGGATTCTCAAAGTTGAGGTTCGGAGCGATGAAGTTGTTGAGCATCATGAGGTTGGAATAGACTATCTCGCTGGCACCGGCCATCCAGCACTCGTGTCCGGTCATGGACTTGGTGGAGCTGATGGGCGTGTGGTACGGGGTGAAAAGATGGTCTAAGGCCATGGCCTCAAATGCGTCGCCCTGTAAGGTGGAGGTGGCGTGCGCGTTGATGTAGTCGATGTCTTTAGCGGCCACGCCCGCGTCTTTCAAAGCGCGTTCCATGGCGATGGCGGAACCCATGTCGCTGGGTTGGGAGATGTTGGCACCGTTGGAGGAGAATCCGTAACCGGCCACTTCGGCAATGATGTGCGCACCGCGTTTCACGGCGTGGTCGTAGTCTTCCAAAATGACTGCTGCCGCACCGCCGCCTGGCACGAGGCCGTCTCTGTCGCGGTCAAACGGACGCGAGGCCTTGGTGGGGTCATCCACGCGAATGGAGAATGCCCCAATGCCGTCGAAACTGCCCATGGAGAGGTAGTGGGTTTCCTGTGCGCCGCCGCAGATAATCATGTCCTGTAGTCCGTTACGGATGAACATAAGCCCTAATCCGATGGCGTGGGAACCGCTGGCGCAGGCCGCACTGATGGTCATGTTGATGCCCCGCAACTTGAAGATGGTGGACAAGTTCATGGTCACCGTGGAGTTCATGGACTGGAATATGGCGCCGGAGCCCATCATTTGCGTGTCCTTGTACTGCATGGCGGTGGTGTGCGCCTCAATGACGGCCTTGGCGGAAGAATCGTTGCCAAACAACACACCCACTTCGTTCTTCTCCAGATAGTCCATGTCGATACCGGCGTTGCGCAATGCCTCTGCCGTGGCCATGTAAGCGTATTCGCCCTCTTCGGCCAGGCACACTCTGGACCGGCGGTCGAGCAACCCTTTCAGCGCAGGACGCTCCACGATGCCCGTGAGAGGCGAACGGTATCCGTATTCCTTTCTCATCGGATCGATGCCGATGCCGGACTTGCCGGCGTACAACGATTGGCGCACCTCGTCCAGGTTTTTGCCCAGACAAGAATAGATGCCCATTCCGGTGATAACAACTCTTCTCATGTGTTTATTGTTGTTTTAGGATAGAGGCGCATGGCCATGCGCCTCTACCAAATTTGTTTATGTGTACAATCCTCCGTTAATGGAAATCACCTCACCGGTAATGTAGGCGGCATCGTCGGAAGCCAAAAAGCCAACCAATGCGGCCACTTCCTCAGGTTTGCCGAAGCGCCCTGCCGGAATCATTTTCTTGAAGTCCGCCTCATTGAACCCTTGTGTCATGTCCGTTTCGATAAAACCCGGGGCCACGGCGTTCACCGTGATTTTGCGGGAACCGATCTCCTGCGCTAATGCCTTTGTGGCGCCAATCAGGGCTGCCTTGGCGGCGGAGTAGTTGGTCTGACCGCCCTGTCCCTTGATACCCGACAAGGATGCCATGTTGATGATGCGTCCGTCGCGTTTGGACAGCATGCCCTTGATGAGTCGGCGGGTAGTGTAGAAAAAACCGTTCAGTGTGGTGTTGATAACGCTTTGCCAATCTTCATTCTGCATGAAAACCATCAGCGTGTCCTTGCGGATGCCCGCGTTGTTGACCAGTACTCCAATATAATCTTCAGGATGTGCCGTTTGCCAAGTGTCAATGGCTTGGTCAACCTCGTCGGCTTTGGTTACATCATATTGCAGAAGTTCGGCTGTGCCACCGGCCTCTGTAATGAGCCGCAGGGTTTCCTCGGCGGCTTGTTGGTTGCTCTGATAATTGATGAGCACGGGTAATCCCATGGAGGAGAGCTTCAAGCATACCGCTCTGCCGATGCCTCTGGAACCACCGGTGACTAATGCGTATTTCATGTTATAAGAGATTGGTGGATTTTGCTTTTAAATAATTCTCAATATTTTGAATGTCAATATCTTTCGGGGTGTCTTCGATGAATTTCGGCACGATGGCGCGCACCTCATCGTAGATGGCTCTCGTGACAGGCGAGAGTTTGTCTTGAATCTCCAGACAGTCAATGGCTTGCGCCAACGCGATGTAATGGATAGCCATCACCTGGTAGCAGTTGTCGATGACGCGTTTGGCCAAAATAGCGGAGTTGGTGCCCATGCTGACCACATCCTGGTTGTCGTTGTTGTTGGGAATGCTGTGCACATACATGGAGTTCGACAAGGTCTGGCACTCGGCAGTGGTGGAACATGCGGTGAACTGCATGGCCTGGATGCCGTAGGTGAGACCGAGTGTGCCAAGATTCAGGAACGGTGGCAGAATGCCGTTGATGCGGTCGTGGCAGAGGTAGTTGAGTTGGCGCTCCATCAGCACCGCAATCTTGGTGGTGGCGATTTTCAGTTTGTCCATCTCGAAGGAGACATAATCCCCGTGGAAATTACCTCCATGATAAACCATTTCCGTGTCCATATCCACGACAGGGTTGTCGTCAACGGCGTTAAATTCCTCAATCAGAATCTTTTCGGTGAACTTGTAGGCGTCATAGATGGGGCCGAGAATTTGAGGGACGCAACGCAAAGAGTAGTAGGGTTGCACTTTGTGTGTGAAGACCTTTTCCTCATGATGGTGGAACATCTCCACAGTGCGTTTGCGCATGCACTGGTCTCCTGCTGCCACCTCAAGCATCTTGCGTGCGATAACCGATTGGCCTTCGTGGTTTTTCAGGTCATTCAGCTCTTTTGCCATGAAATCGTCGTAGGAACCGGCAATCTCGTTGATGATTACGGAGGCGATCAAGGCGTAGTCGAGCAGTTTCTTGGCGAAATGCAGATTCACGATACCCACGCCCGTCATCATGGCGGTGCCGTTGTTGAGGGCAAGTCCCTCGCGCAAAGTGGGTTTCAAGGGTTTGATACCCAGTTCTTTCATCACTTCGGCGGTGGGTCTGCGCTGCCCTTTGTAGAACACATCACCTTCGCCGATGAGGGCCAGGGCCATGTGCGCCAGCTGTACCAGGTCGCCGGACGCGCCAACACTGCCGTGCTGCGGAATCACAGGACAGATGCCTTCGTTGATAAATGTTTGCAGCAGCTCCAATGCGTATGGATCAACACCCGATTTGCCTCTTACAAAGGTGTGGAAACGAGCTAACATAGCAGCTTTCACATACAGTTCCGGGAACGGTTCGCCGGCGCCGCAAGAGTGGCTGCGGATGATGTTGTATTGCA
>DGGS01000087.1:241-6604 GCA_002392325.1 Bacteroidales bacterium UBA3868 | reverse complement strand
AAGAGGATTTCGCCGCCCACGGCGGTCCATGCCAGTCCAGTGGCCACACCGGGCACGGAGTTGTCGAACGCTTTCTCCAGTTGGAAGATGGGCGAGCCGAGCATCTCTTTCAGGTCACTGGTGTGCACTTTCTTTTCCATGTCGCCTTCTTGCACGAGTTTGGCGGCGCGCTTGCGGATGATCTTGGCGATGGTGCGCTCCAGTGTGCGCACGCCCGACTCACGGGTGTATTCGCTGATGATGTGTTCGATGGTCTTATCGGGGAATTGGAGTTGGTTTTTCTCCAAACCATTCTCTTTCAGTTGTTTGGGAACGAGATGGTGTTTGGCAATCTGCAGTTTTTCCTCTGCCAGATACCCCGGTATCTCAATAATCTCCATACGGTCGCGCAGGGCGGGATGCACATTGCCGAGATCGTTGGCGGTGGCGATGAACAGCACGCGTGACAGGTCGAAGGAGGTTTCCAAGTAGTTGTCGTAGAAGGCGTTGTTCTGCTCCGGGTCCATCACTTCCAGCAGGGCGGCAGAGGGATCGCCTTGCACATTCATACCCGTGATTTTGTCGATTTCGTCGAGCACAAACACCGGGTTCGCGTAACCGGCCTTGCGCATGCTTTGGATGATGCGGCCTGGCATGGCGCCGATGTAGGTTTTGCGGTGCCCGCGGATTTCGGACTCGTCGCGGAGGCCGCCCAGCGACACGCGCACATACTTGCGTCCGAGCGCCGAAGCAATGGACTTGCCCAAGGAGGTCTTGCCAACCCCCGGAGGGCCGGCCAAACACAATATTGGCGATTTCATGTCGCCTTTCAGCTTCAAAACGGCCAGATATTCAATGATGCGCTCTTTCACCTTGTCCAGTCCATAATGGTCCTTGTCCAGAGTTTTGCGGGCTTTGGTCAGGTCGAAGTTGTCTTTGCTGTATTCGTTCCAAGGCAGATCTACAAAGAGTTCCAAGTAGTTGAGTTGCACGGAGTAGTCGGGTGCCATGGAGTTGGTGCGTTGCAATTTCTCCAATTCCTTGTTGAAAAGGTCGGCGGTTTCCTTGCTCCATTTCTTCTTGGCGGCGCGCTGTTTCAGCGATTCCACATCCTTCTCCGAAGGGGTGCCACCCAGTTCCTCCTGGATGGTTTTCATCTGCTGGTTCAGGAAATACTCGCGCTGCTGCTTGTCCATCTCTTGGCGCGACTTGTCTTGGATCTGGTTCTTGAGTTCCACCATCTGCAGGTCGCGGTGCAGCAGTTTGTGTACCTGTTTGGCGCGCTCCACAATGTCTTCCATTTCCAGAATGCGCTGTTTCTCTTCCACGGAAGCGGAAAGGTTGGAAGCCAAAAAGTTGAGCAGAAACACATGACTCTCAATGTTTTTCAGTGCAAAGGAGGCCTCGCGGGGCATGTTCGGCGACATCCGGATCATGCGTGTGGCGGTGTCTCGGATGGTGGAGATGAGGGCTTTGAAGTTTTTCTGCCCGATGATGTCTTGATCGAAGTCGTTGGAGTTGAATGGTTTGGCGGTGCACTTGAAGTAGGGTTCAATCTGCGTGAGTTCCTGGATGATAAACCGGCGGACGCCTTGCACAATGATGGTCACGCCGCCGTCAGGCATGGTGATGTATTTGAGAATGTGTGCCAGCGTGCCCACTTTGTACAAATCCTCAAGGGTGGGTTCTTCGACCTCGTTCACCCGTTGTGCCACCACACCGATGGGCTTGTTGGTGCGGGAGTATTCTTGCGCAAGGCGAATGGACTTCATCCGCCCCACATTGATGGGAATCACCATCCCTGGAAACAGCAAAGTGTTGCGCAGCGGCAACAGCGCGATTTCTTCCGGCACCTCTTCTTCTCTTAACCGTTGCTCATCGTCTAACGAAAACAACGGAATGAAGTTGTTCTCGTTGCCCATAAATTCCTCCAACAGAGATATTTCTTTCATGTAGAGTTCTGATTTAGATATAAAAAAACTGACCTTTTTTGGGTTACAAAAAAGGTCAGCAAAAGTACAAAATATTATGGATTATTTGGATTTGTTCGCGTCAAAATGACGAGCATATTTGTTGCGGAATTTATCCACACGACCGGCTGTGTCAACCAGTTTCATCTTACCCGTGAAGAAGGGGTGAGAGGTGTTGGAAATTTCCAATTTTACGAGCGGATATTCATTTCCGTCTTCCCATTGAATCGTGTCTTTTGTAGCGACTGTGGATTTTGTCAAAAAAGCGTAATCGTTTGACATATCCTTAAATACGACTGTTCTATACTCTTTAGGATGGATATCTTTTTTCATCTTATTGGTGTTTATTATTGCCTAAAAATTTTGGACTGCAAAAATACATTTTTTTTAATATAATCAACACTTATGTGTGAATTTATTTTCAGGGGACCGTTAATTTACCCTAAGTCGCTGTCCTTCAGATATTTTATCTGGATTGTCAAGATTGTTTAATTTGAGAATTCGGTCAACGGTGGTATGATAAAGTGTTGAAATTCGGTAAAGTGTCTCCCCTTTTTGGACAATATGGTATGTTGCATTCGCATTTTCTGAGGTGGTGGGTACCCGAGTTTGGGTGGTCGGGGCGGCAGGAGTTTTGGGTGTAATCCCAATTTGATCCGTACGGATAACACGAATATCTTCTGAAGAGAGGGACAGTGTGTTTTTCAGTAAATCCTCCTCGTCAAAGTCAATCATCAGTTCGGGGTTGAAATGCTCGTTCATAAAGCGGGTTTCAAAATGCAAGGTGTTGTCCTTCACATTCCCGCTGTGGCCCGTTTGTCCGATCACATCGCCGGCATTGACCATCTGGCCCGGTTTAACGCATACCTTGTCAAGATGGGCATACACCGTTTCCAATCCGTTGTAGTGCCGCACCACCACGGTGAGCCCGTAGTGACCGTATGGTTTGGCCATGCGCACCACGCCATCGAAGCAGGTTTTCACTAAAGTCTGGTACTCCACGGTCAGGTCCACGCCTGGGTGGAAATCGCCACGCTTGGTAAGTCCGTAAGCGCACGAAATTTCGCCGAATGTGCAGGGGAACACAAAGTTATGGTTTCCTTCTTGCACCAACAGGAGCATCAGCCGGTCGTTGGCGAACGGTATTTCCAGCGCTTTGCTCCGGAGGTGATTCACGTCCCAATACTGCTGGTAGAGGTTGTAGGCCGGAATCTGGTAAGTCTCATGAATGGACGGATAGGCTGTGCTGAGGCGCATTGCCGAGTCAAAAGTTACGGCCACCGTGTCTTTGAGCGCAATATTCTGCGAATATTCCGTGACATCAATGGATTGTCCCATCAGGAATCCGTAGCTGAGAATCAGAAAAAATGCCAGCAGTCGTTTCATCTTCCGTTATTGTTTTAGATTTTCAAGTATGGATGAGGTGGAGAAGCCCTCCACAAAGGGAATGGTGAGCACTTGGCCGCCCCGCGCGCGCACGAAGTCGCCGCCCACAATGTTGTCAATCTGGTAATCCCCGCCCTTCACTAAAATGTCGGGTTTTACGGTAATGATAATGTTGTAAGGAGTATCTTCTTCAAAAAACACGATATAATCCACCATTTCCAAGGCGGCCAGCACCAATGCCCGTGCGTCTTGTGCGTTTACGGGGCGGTCGGGACCTTTCAAACGGCGCACGGAGGCGTCGCTGTTCAACCCTACTACCAGCAAATCGCCGAGTTGCCGGGCTTTGGCCAAGTAGGTGATATGCCCGACATGCAGAATGTCGAAGCACCCGTTGGTGAACACGATTTTCTGACGGTGCAGTTCCTCCTCATTCTCCGTAAAGAATGCTGCATCAACAATTTTATTCCGTATGTGTTCGAGGTGGGTCATTTAAGATTCGGTTTCAGGTTTAACGATGGAAGAGTCTTGTTTCTTATAAAAAGAGGACAAAAACAGGGAGGCGAAGCCCACAAGCAGGGCCACGGCGGTTTGCAGAATCCAGCCGATCCAGCCGGCGGCAAGGCCGTGGGTGTAGTTCACACCATACATCAGCAAAATACCGGCAGTGATGAGCGGGTAGGAACCAAGTCCGCCCTGCGAAATCATGAAGGCGATGGTACCGAAGGTGAGTACCGCCAGCGCGGCGCCCGGCCCAAGTCCGTGCAGGTAAGGGATGGCGAAAAAACAAAGGTAGGTGCCCAAGTAGTAGCAAATCCACATGACCACGGTCCAGAAGATGTAGCGTCCCGGATGGGGCAGATCTTTGATGGAGATGATGCCTTGCCATAATCCTACGAAGAAATTGCGGATTTTCATGCACCACGCGTATTTTGACCACCAGCGGCGCGTGAGTCGCAGAAGCAGCCAAATCAGCAGGATTGCGCCTATCAATATGTATATGAAATAGTTGCCGAGAATGGACAGTCCCTTTTGCTCCATCCACATGCCTACGGAGGTTTGCGTTTCGTGGTCGATGATGACATTCGACAACATGCCAGTGTTCATGCCGATGACGACCAATAGCAGTGCCAGCCAGCAGATGATATCGACCGCGCGTTCGGTAAGCACGGTGCCGAGGGATTTCTGGAAGGGCACATTCTCAAAGCGTTGGAGGAATGAGCAGCGCAGGATCTCACCCAATCGCGGGAGGGCGAGGTTGGCCAGATAGCATATCATTACGGAGTAGAAAACCATGGAGAAACGGGGCTTGTAGCCCAGCGGCTCGATGAGGATTTTCGCACGCACCGCGCGCGCCACATCCGCCAAAATAGCCATAATGGCGGCGCTGATCAGCAGCAGCCAACACGACAGGTGGTTGATGCTGCCCATGGAGTCCCATATCGCGCGCATGTCCTCTTTGGACAAATCACGCAGTGAAAGCCATATAAAAAAGACACCCAATCCCACGAACAGAATGAATCGCAGGATTGTGAAAATGGGGTTCCTCTTTTTGACTTGTGCGTTTTCCATAAAATCAATGAGTTATATTGTTGTCCACCCGAAAGGATGGGGTTCCAACGGAAGTTTGGCCAGCGGATGGTAGTCGCCCACCAGTCCGATGGGTTTGGCGTTGCGGATGTCATACACAATCTGGATGCATTTCCGCGCTTCGTCCAATCCGAAACCGTTACCGTTCAAAATCTGCCGGTAGCTTTCGGTGTGCAGGTCGTTGAAGCCGTCGCTGAACTCGAACACCTCCTGCCCGATGGTGATGGAACGGAAGGTGCGTTGTCCGCGTGCCGCCACCTCTTGTGGCAGAGTGTTGGCATTGATGCTCAGAAAATAGCGTACCCGCGCCTTTTGGAGCCGGATGAAGCCGGCCAGACGGTCATGGGACGACACATGCACGATGTTTTCCTGAACATTCCCGAAAATGTAGGCGAGCATGTCCAAAAAGTGGATGCCGATGTTGGTGGCGATACCGCCGCTTTTCTTCGAGTCACCTTTCCAAGAGGTGTAGTACCACTTGCCACGCGAAGTGATATAGGTGAGATCGACATCATAGACTTTATCTTGAGGTCCCTCTTCGATTTTCTTTTTCAAGGCAATGACCGAAGGATGCAGTCGCAGTTGGAGGATGTTGTTGACCGTGTGTCCGGTTTCCTCCTCTATGCGTTGCAGTGCGTCCACATTCCAGGGGTTCAGCACCAATGGTTTTTCGCAAATCACATCACAACCCAAGCGCAGCGCGTAGCGCGTGTGCGAATCGTGCAGGTAGTTGGGCGTGCACACGGTGACGATGTCTATTTTCTTGTCCGTATTCTTGATTTTGGTGCAGTGGCGGTCGAACAGCTCTTGTTCTGTAAAGAAGTTGGCATCAGGAAAATAACTGTCGATGATGCCCACGCTGTCGCTGATGTCATATGCGGAAACCAGGTTGTTGCCGGTATCCTTGATGGCTTTCAGATGCTTGGGCGCCACATAACCGCCTACTCCGATAATGGCGAAATTCTTCATGCGTTCGGTTCTGTTTCTTTTTGTTGTTGAGACTTTTGAGTAGTTTGCGCGTTGTCAATGGCTTCGAAAATAGAATTGTTGCTGATAAACTCCGGAACCACTTCTTTCATTTGAGCGACGATGGCGAAATCGTCATCGTTCTGTATCTCAATAAGTTTTTCTATTTTAGGTACCAGTGTCTGGTATTCGTAGGTGCGCACTTTGGCAATCATGATCTTCTGGTGTTCTGTCTTGATGGTATTCTCCTCATCGGCCAGCAGTTCTTCATACAATTTTTCGCCGGGACGCAGGCCCGTGTATTCGATGGAGATATCCTTGTTCAAGGTAAGACCGGACAGTTGGATCATTTTTTTTGCCACATCGCTGACTTTGACGGACTTGCCCATGTCGAAGATGAAGATTTCGCCACCCTTTCCCATGGCTCCGGCGGTCAGCACCAGCTGGCAGGCCTCGGAGATGGTCATGAAATAGC